>JAYNJY010000074.1:0-12451 GCA_038110665.1 Rhodospirillaceae bacterium
ATCGCCGGCGCCTGCATTGCCGCAGGCGGCGAGCATGCGCTTCGATTCCATCAGTTGCTGGCGTTCGCGCGCGATCCTGGATTGCTCAGCGATGGTGTCGTGGTAGCCGCGTACGCTATCGGCGATTTCCGCCAGGTAACGCGCGCGGTCGGGTGGCACGATGGCCTGGCCGGGCTCCGACTGCTTGACACCGACCGGCGATAGCTCGCATTCGAAGTTGCCGAAGCCCTTGTCGGCGAACTGGCGCACCAGTTCCTGGAATAGCGCGGTGACGCCGACGTCGGCGAACTTGGCGGCCATGCAGCCGAACACCGGCATCTCCTCGGGCGACTTGCCGAACGCTTCGCGGTTGCGCTGGACCTGCTTGCGCACGTCGCGGAGCGCGTCCAGGGCGCCCTTGCGGTCGAGCTTGTTGATGGCGACGGCATCGGCGAAGTCGAGCATGTCGATCTTCTCGAGCTGGCTCTGGGCACCGAACTCCGGCGTCATGACGTAGAGCGAGAGATCAGCGAGCCCGACGATGGCGGCGTCGCCCTGGCCGATGCCCGGCGTCTCGATAATGACGAGGTCGTAACCGGCGGCCTTGCAGGCGGCGACGATGTCGCCGGTGGCCGGCACGATTTCACTGGTCGCATCGCGGGTCGCGAGCGAACGCATGTAGATGTTCGACGCGTTGATCGCGTTCATGCGGATGCGGTCGCCCAACAGCGCGCCATTGGTCTTGCGCCGGGTCGGGTCGATGGCGATGACGGCGATCCGGGGTTCGTTCGAGTAGAGCCGGAAGCGGCGGATCAGCTCGTCGGTCAGCGACGACTTGCCGGCGCCGCCGGTGCCGGTGATGCCGAGCACAGGCACGCCGCCGCGCCGGGCGGCGCGCTCGCGCAGCTGCACCAGCACGCCCTCGCCATAGCAGCCAAGCTCGAGCCCGGTGATGACGCGCGCCAGTGCGGCGCTGCCGCCGCTGTCGAGCGCATCGAGACTTTGCGGCAGGTCGGCGCCGAGATCGCGGTCGGCGCGCTCGAGCATGTCGGCGATCATGCCGGGCAAGCCCAACTGCTGTCCGTCGTTCGGCGAATAGATGCGCTCAACGCCGTAGTCCTGAAGCTCGACGATCTCGGGCGTGACGATGACACCGCCGCCGCCGCCGAACACCTTGATGTCGGCGCGACCGCGCTCGCGCAGCAGATCGACCATGTATTTGAAGTATTCGACGTGACCGCCCTGGTAGGACGAGACCGCGATGGCGTGGGCGTCCTCCTGGATGGCGGCGGTGACGACCTCGTCGACGGCGCGGTTGTGGCCGAGGTGGATGACCTCGGCACCGCCCGACTGCAGGATGCGGCGCATGATGTTGATGGAGGCGTCGTGGCCGTCGAACAGGCTCGCCGCGGTGACGAAGCGAAGCTGGTTCTTTGCCTTGTAGGCGCCTGGTTTCTCCGGTTTTACCGCCGCACCGTCATCGGGCATGGCATACTCCCCATCGTGACCGGCGCCGAAAAAACGGCAAGGCGCCGGACTTGCCGCCGAGTATAGCCGCAAGCGCGGCGATTTCCTAAGCTTGGGACGCGGCACCGTAGCAAAAGTTGACGTTTACGTAAACGTTATTCAACAAACTCTCCCACCACCGAAAAACGGGGATAAAAATTGTGAAAACCGAAACTAATTTTCCTCAATGAATTCAATGGCCGGACCATCGAAGCGGGGACAAGCGAAGCCAAATTCCAAGCTGCTCGGGCAATCCACGATTGGGCCCTCTCGCCCGCCCCGAGCCACAACAAGCTAATATAGTATCAAATTTCTAAACAGTTAAAAAATTCCTATTAAATTGAACTGATGAAATTCCCGCACAGGTTTTTTGTCGGGAGAATTGTCACCACGAAAAAAATTTGCGTTGACCCCCGCCCGGCCTTGACCGACCAAATAGCGGGTATCTGCCGGATAAGCCTCGCGCGGCGGATCCATTGCCAGGGCCAGAGCGCCCCAAGAGGGTTCCATGAAAGCAACTCCCCGCCTGTTCACGCCAGTACTGATCGCGAGCTGCGCGATCTTGCTGATCAGCTTTTCGATCCGCGCCAGTTTCGGCCTGTTCCAGATTCCCATCGCACAGGAATTCAACTGGCCGCGCTCCGAGTTCTCGCTCGCCATCGCCATCCAGAACCTGGCCTGGGGCATCGGCCAGCCGCTGTTCGCCGCCATGGCCGAGAAATTCGGCAACCGGCTGGCGATCACGCTCGGCGCCGTGATCTACGCGCTCGGCTTGGTTCTGTCATCGGTCTCGACCACGCCGGAGGCGCATCAGTTCCTGGAAATCCTGGTCGGGTTCGGCGTCGCCGGCACCGGCTTCGGCGTCATCCTGGCCGTGGTCGGTCGCGCCGCGGCGGAGGAGCATCGCTCGATGGCGCTCGGCATCGTCACGGCGGCCGGTTCCGCCGGCCAGATCGTCGGCCCGCCGTTCGCCGACGCGCTGTTGCGCGTGATGCCGTGGAATTCGGTCTTCGTGGTTTTCGCCTGCGTCATCCTGCTGGCGCTGCTGGCGCTGCCGTTCCTGCGCTCGGCCCCTACGGATCACCACGCGCAGCAGACGGAGACCATGAGCGAAGTGCTGGTCGGCGCGTTCAAGGATCCGACCTATTCGATGATCTTCCTCGGCTTCTTCTCCTGCGGTTTCCAGCTCGCCTTCGTCACGGCGCATTTCCCGGCCTTCGTCACCGAGGTCTGCGCCGCGATCCCGGCCGACAGCCATTTGCGCGCGCTCGGTATCAACTCGACCTCGGCGTTGGGCGCCGTGTCGCTAGCGCTGATCGGCATGATGAATGTGGTCGGCACCATCACCGCCGGCGCCTTGGGCAAGACGCGGCCGAAGAAGTACCTGCTTTCGCTGATCTACACCGGCCGCACCATCGCCGCCGGCGCCTTCATCCTGCTGCCGATGACGCCGACGACCGTGGTGCTGTTCTCGCTGGTGATGGGCTCGCTGTGGCTTGCGACCGTGCCGCTGACGTCTGGGCTGATCGCGCACATCTACGGGCTCCGCTACATGGGCACGCTCTACGGCATCGTCTTCCTGTCGCACCAGTTGGGGTCGTTCCTGGGGGTGTGGCTCGGCGGTTACATGTATGACCGCTTCGGCTCCTACGACCTGGTGTGGTGGGTCGGCGTCGGCGTCGGCGCGTTCTCCGCCATCATCCATCTGCCGGTGCGCGAAGCGCCCAAGCCGGCGATGGCCGGCGCCTGACGCCCGATGGCGCACATCACCGTCACCCGCGCGTCCGATAGATTAACGGTCGCGGTGGGTGGCGAGGTGATTGCCGAGAGCCGCGGCGTCCTCGTACTCACCGAGGGCCGTTATCCGCCGGTCTATTACGTTCCCAAGGCCGACATCGAGATGGCGCGCCTCGCCAAGACCGCGACCACGTCGCATTGCCCGCACAAGGGCGATGCCACGTACTGGTCCGTCGACGCCGGCGGCGCGACCGTCGTCGATGCCGGCTGGTCCTATGACGCGCCGTTCGACGGCGTCGCGGAAATCAAGGACCAAACCGCCTTCTATCCAAGCAAGGTGTCGGTCGAGCCCGCCCAAGGCTAAGCTACGGTTCGCATGGGCGTCATGCGCGCGAGGCTATTGGCCGCTACGGGCCCCCGTGATAATGTTTCTAAACCAATGGTTCGCGGTTCGAAGAGCGAAACATTGGCCGGGCGCGCGGGAGGCACATTCACACTTGGCATACGAAACCATCAAGGTTGATCCGCTGACGCCGGTGATCGGCGCCGAAATTTCCGGCGTCGATATCTCGAAGCCGCTCGGCAACCAGACCTACCAGGAGATCCACGACGCGCTGATGGCGCACCAGGTCGTGTTCTTCCGCGACCAGCAGATGACGCTGGATGAGCACAAGGCCTTCGGCCGCCATTTCGGCGAGCTGCACATCCACCCGACCGAGCCCGCGCCGGAAGGCCATCCCGAGATCATCACCATCCACGCCGACGAGAAATCCAAGGAAGTCGCCGGCATGAACTGGCATTCCGACGTCTCCTGCGAGGTCACGCCGCCGATGGGCTCGATCCTGCACATGCTGACCGTGCCGTCGTCGGGCGGCGACACCATGTTCTGCAGCACCTATGCGGCATACGAGTCGCTGTCGCAGCCGATCAAGGACATGATCGAAGGTATGCAGGCCTGGCACGAGTCGCGCCACGTGCACCGCGACCGCCGCGGCCACACGGGCCAGATGCGCGACGGCATCGACATCTACCCCGAGGCGCTCCATCCGATCGTCCGCACCCATCCGGTGACTGGGCGCAAGGGCCTTTACGTAAGCGAGAACTTCACCACCCGCATCGAAGGGCTCAGGCGAAAAGAGAGCGACGCCATCCTGAAGATGCTGTTCGACGTCATCGCCACGCCGGAATTCCACTGCCGTTTCCGCTGGGCGCCGGACTCGGTCGCGTTCTGGGACAACCGCTCGGCGCAGCACCGCTCGGTCTGGGACTACTACCCTTCAGTGCGCCACGGCTACCGCGTCACCATCACCGGCGACAAGCCCTACTGAACGGCGCCGCCCATGCCCCTGAACCCGTTGAGAGGATTGCTCGCCGCAGTGGGCCTTTTCATCCTGGCCGGCTGTTTCGATTTGCACCAGTCCATGGAAGTCACTGCGGACGCGGTTCACTACGAACTGCGCCTGAGGCTGAATGCTGCTATCGTCCAACTCGGTATGCGCGATGCCGGCAAGTTCTGCGAAACCAACGACGAACTCCGGGTCCGAACACCGGCCGCGATGACGCGAACCATCCGCCAATCCTTCGACGGCGATGACATCGTCTGCATTTTGACCTTGAAAGGCCCGCTCGACGCTCTCACCAGCTTCGGGATCGGCGCCAAAACCGGCGACCTCAATGATCTGCTGAAGATCCAGCAACTCGACAAATCAATGATTCGGATCGATAGCACTTTCAAGCTGCGGAAAAATCCCTCACCGGAAGAACGTGCCATGCTCGGCACGATGACGCAGGGACGTGCGGTGAGCTGGCTGGTCCGGGCACCCCGCATCGAGGACAGTAACGGCGATGTCAGCGCCGACCGGAAGTCCGTCACTTGGCAGGTACCCATGTCCGTCGCTGTGCAGTCGGACTAGAAATTCTTCGCCGTGGTCAGGACTGCCCTGCCCTGGTATCAGCCGGTCCTAAATTGGTTCAAGTGATCCCCGACATGCACGCCTGGGCACCCCTGGCGCAGGAAGGCCAGCCTGCTGTTGCCGCGTGCTGGCGACAACCCCTATTGATTTTCGGCTAAAGCCCCGCTACCAGAGCAGAATTGAACGCTTCGGGCGCCTCGTACATGACCCAGTGGCCAGCGTTGTCGATGAGGGTGAAGCGGGCGTTCGGGTCGCGGGCGCGCAGGATCACCTCGATTTCCGCGAAGTTCTCCATGGCGTAGATGTCCTGGCAACCCCAGATGCCCCGCAACGGCGCGCGCACGCGCACAAGCGCGCGGGCCAGCGTGTCGGTGTGGGCGACGCCGTGGCTGCGCACACGCGCACGCTCAACGTTGTCGAGTTGCAGGTAGCCGGCGAGTTCGTCGGCGTCCCGCCAAGTCATGATGCGCTTGAGGTTGCGCCGTTGCAGCGCGCGCCGGGTGGCGGCGTCCATGGCGACGGTCATCGGCTCCAGTTTCTCGACGACGCCCGACCATTCGAGGCCGAAGGCGGCGGCGCCAACTAGAGTCAGGCTCTTGACCCGCGCCTCGGCGGCGGCGGCAAGATATGTGCCGAAGATGCTGCCCATGGAGAAGCCGCAAAGATGGAACGGCGCCTCGCCGACGATGTCGCGGATGCCGTCGTCGACGAGCTTGGCGAGCGCCGCCATGAAGGCGGGATAGTCGTTTCCCTGGAGCCGTTCGGGCGGCATGTCGGAATCGCCCAACCCCGGCGTATCAGCGGCTAGAACACAATATTTTTCAGAGAGTTGCTCGACATTCCTGATCCAATGCGTCCACGATCCGGAGCCGCCGTGCAACAACACCAACGGCATCGCAGTATCGTCTCCCCATTGGTGCCAGACCATACGGCCGCTGCCACAAGTAGTGACGATACGCTTCGCGCGGGTGGCCAGGCGCCGGGCGAACGTCGCCGGATCGCCCTCTCCCGCCGCCTCGCCGGCCACGGCCATGCGTCAGTGGCCGGAACCCGACGGTGCCGGCACGCCCTCGATGGCGACGGCGACGCAGGCCGGCTTGCCGCTGCTGATCGCGCGTTCGAGCGCGGCTTCGAGGCCGACCGGGTCGTCGACCATCTCGCCATGGCAGCCGAAGCCGGCCGCGGCGGCGCCGTAGTCGGTGGCGTCAAGCTCGCACTCGTTCAAGCGGTTCTCGCCGTAATCGCGGAGCTGGATCTGGTATTCGGCATTCCAACGCGCGTCATGGCCGATAACGGCGAGAATGTCGGCGCCGTAACGATGCGCCGTCTCGAACTCGGCGAAATGGAAGCCGGCCGTGCCGTCGCCCATGAGAATGGCGACGGTTGCGCCGGGCCTAGCGATCTTGGCGGCGATGGCGTAGCAGACGGCGCCGCCAATGGCGCCGGAAATACCGTTTATGACACGCGTCGGCGCGGAAATGTAGGCCTGTGCCCACTGGCCGAACTCGCCGCCGTCGACTACCAGGATCGGATCGTCGGCCGCATCGAGAACCTTCTGCACGGCGGCGCAGAGTTCGGTCGGGTGCATCGGATTCCCTCCGGCCGGAGATGCCGGCCGCTTGGCGACGGCTTCGGCGAAGCGGCCACGCCACTCGGCGCGCTTGCCGCCAAGGCCGGCCTTCAGCAGTGCGCGGCCGGCGGCGGCGGCATCCGACGGACCGGCGACGATCAGGCGCTTGCCGAGCGCGCGGCGCGCGCGCTCGAGCATCCCCGGCACCGGGTCGAGTACGACGAAACGGGCGCCGTCACCCATCGCCGGCGGCTTGGCGAAACCTGTTGTGAAGTCGAACGACTTGCCGAGGCTTACGATGACGTCGGCTTCGGCCAACGCCTTGGCGACCGCGCCTAAGCTCGGATCGCTCAAGCCGCGCGGGCTTTCCATCGGTATGACCGGCGCGTCGAGCGCGTCGGCGAGCGCCGCGAGCCCGCCTTTCCAGGCGCGCACCGCGCGGGTCGCGTTGAGGGCCGGGCCGGTGATCACCACCGGCCGCTCGGCGCTCTTGATCGCCTCGATGGCAGCCCCCGTTAGGCCGCCGTCGGGCGCGGTGACTTCGGGCGCGAAGGCTTCCTTGCCGGGCACGACGCCCTTGGAGGCATCGGCGTTGAGCAGGTCGAACGGCAGCGCCAGATGCACCGGCCCCGGCCGGCCCGACTTGGCGGTGCGGATCGCGCGCGCGATATCGTGGCCGAGCCCTTCCGCCGTCCGTGAGCGGAACGAAAGCTTGGTCACCGGTGCCGACATGGCGACCTGGTCGAGTTCCTGGAAGGCGCCCATGCCGTCCTGGCCGCGCGGCGAGTCGCCCGAGAGCATGACCATCGGGCTTTCCGCCATCAGCGCCGAATAGAGCGGCGAGAGCGCGTTGGCGAAACCGGGCGCGGCGGTGATGAGCTGGATGCCGACCTCGCCGGTGACCTGGGCGAAGGCGTCGGCCATGTAGCCGGCGGCGGCCTCGTGGCGGGTATGGTGGAGACGGATGCCAGTGTCGATGAAGGCGTCGTAGACCGGCATGATCTGGTTGCCGGACAGCGAAAAGACGGTCTTCACCCCCGCTTGCGCCAGGGCGGCCGCGACCAGGTCTGCGCCACGCATGATTTTACTCCCGTCGTTCGGTAACGGATCGACGCGCGCCGGCGCGCCTGAAGGCGGTGTGGATGGGCTTACCATCTAGACATCTTCGATGCGGATCAAGGTCGGTGGCTCGACCACGGCACCGAGCGCGGCGATGGCCGCGACACAGCGCTGCATGGCGTCCTCGCCGGTGTCGTGCACGGTCATCACCACCGGCACTTTCTCGCCCGGCGCGCGGCCGCGCTGAAGTACCGACTCCATCGAGACTTCGCTGTCGCGGAGCGCAGTGGCGATTTCGGCGAAGACGCCGGGCCGGTCGACCACTGTGAAACGTACGTAGTAGGCGCCCCATCGCCGGCCCATGGGAATGGTGGCGGCCGGCTTGAGCGCGCTGGCGGCGACGCCGAAGGTCGGCACCCGGTTGCCGCGCGCGATATCGACCAGATCGGCGACCACGGCCGACGCCGTCGGCCCCTCACCGGCACCGCGGCCTTCATAGATGGTGGTGTCGACGAAATCGCCGGCGACCTCGATGGCGTTGAAGACGCCGGAAACGTGGTTGATCGGTGCGTCCTTCTTGACCATACAGGGATGAACGCGCTGCGCGATGCCGCCGCCCTGTTCCTCCGGCACGCGCTGGGCGACGCCGAGCAACTTGATGCCGTAGCCGAGTTCGCGCGCAAATTCGATGTCGATGGGGGAAATCCGGCGGATGCCCTCGACGTGGACGTTGGCGAAGTCGACCTCGGTGCCGAAGGCGAGCGCGGCGAGGATGGCGAGCTTGTGCGCCGCGTCGATGCCGTCGACGTCGAACGAGGGGTCGGCCTCGGCGTAGCCCATGGCCTGGGCCTCGGCCAGGATGTCTTGGAACTCGCGGCCGGTATCCTCCATGTCGGTGAGGATGTAGTTGCAGGTGCCGTTGAGGATGCCGTAGAGCCGGTCGATGCGGTTGGCGGCGAGGCCCTCGCGCAGCGCCTTGATGATCGGGATGCCGCCGGCCACGGCGGCCTCGTAGGCGAGCGCGACGTCGGCGGCCTCGGCCATGCGCGCGAGTTCGGTGCCGTGATGCGCGAGCAGCGCCTTGTTGGCGGTGACGACGTGCTTGCCGGCGTTGATGGCGCGTTCGACGGTCTCGCGGGCGACGCCGTCGGAACCGCCGATCAGCTCGACGACGACGTCGACGCCGTCGATACCGGCCAGATCGCGGGCGTCGGTGACCCAATGGCAGCCGGATACGTCGATGCCGCGGTCGCGCACCTTGTCGCGCGCCGAGACCGCCTTGACGACGATCGGCCGGCCGGCGCGGCGCGCGAGTTCGTCGCCGTGCGCGGCCAGAACCTTGACCACGCCCGCGCCGACGGTGCCGAGCCCGGCGATACCGATGCCGAGCGGCTGGCTCATCCGGCCACGGCCTTCGGCCTCGGGCGCTGTGTCGAACCGCCCAGGAGCGCCTTGATCGAGCGCACCGCCTGGCGGGTGCGGTGGATGTTCTCGCAAAGCCCGATGCGTACATAGCACTCGCCGTGCTCGCCGAAGCCGATACCGGGCGACACCGCGACCTTGGCCTCGCTCAGCAGCAGCTTGGAGAACGCCAGCGAGCCCATGTGGGCGAAGCTCTCCGGGATCGGCGCCCAGGCGAACATCGTCGCCGGGGGTGCGGGAATGCTCCAGCCGGCGGTGGCCAGGCCCTCGACCAGGACGTCGCGGCGGCCCTTGTAGAGCGCGCGGACCTCGTCGACGCAGTCCTGCGGGCCGTTCAAGGCGGCCGTGGCAGCGACCTGGATCGGCGTGAAGGCGCCGTAATCGAGGTACGACTTGACCCGCGCCAAGGCGGCGATCAGGCGCTGGTTGCCGGTGGCGAAACCGATGCGCCAGCCCGGCATGGAATAGGTCTTGGAGAGCGAGGTGAACTCGACCGCCACGTCCCAGGCGTCGCGGATCTGCAGGATTGAGACCGGCGGCTCGATGTCGAAGTAGATCTCCGAATAGGCCAGGTCCGAGAGGATGAAGATCTCGTGGTGGCGGCAGAAGTCGACCACGGCCTCGTAGAAGTCGAGGCCGGCGACGATCGCGGTGGGGTTGTTGGGGTAGTTGAGCACCAGGGCGGTCGGTTTCGGCACGCTGTGCTGCACGGCGCGTTCGAGCGCGGCCATGAACTCCGGGCCCGGCTCGACCGGAATGTTGCGCACGGCGGCACCGTTGATGATGAAGCCGAACTGGTGGATCGGGTAGCTCGGGTTCGGCACCAGGATGACGTCGCCGGGCGAGGTGATGGCGGCGGACAGGTTGGCCAGGCCCTCCTTGGAGCCGAGCGTGACGATGCATTCCTTCTCCGGGTCGACCTCGACGCCGAACCGGCGCGCGTAATAGGCGGCGTGCGCCTTCCTGAGCCCGGGGATGCCGCGCGAATTGGAATAGCGGTGGACCTTGGGGTCGAGCGCCGTCTCGCGCAGTTTCTCGACGATGTGCGGCGCCGGCGGCTGGTCCGGGTTGCCCATGCCGAAATCGATGATGTCCTCGCCGGCGGCGCGCGCCTTCGCCTTCATGGCGTTGACTTCGGCGAACACGTAGGGCGGCAGGCGCCTGATCTTATGAAATTCCCGTTCCATGGCCTTCACATGACAGATGATTTCAAATGCCTCAAGCGGATTTCGGGAGGCCGCAACCGCCCTCAATCCTCGACGACGGAGAACGACCGGCCGTCGAACCGGTTGACCTTGAGCCCGGCGACGAGGTCGGCGTCGACGCCCTCCAGGCAGAACACGTTGACCGTGTACTGGTCTGGCGCCAGACGCGGCCGGTGGAAGGTGTATATGCCGCAGCAATTGCGACAGAAATAATGCTGCGCCGTGCCGGTATTGAAGGTGTAGTGGGTGAGCGCGTCCTCGCCCTTGAGGATACGGAACCGCTCCGGCGGCACGCGGTGCATGACGGCGTTCCGGCGCGAGCAGATCGAGCAGTTGCAGATGCCGACCTGATCAAGCTCGGTGTCGATCTCGAATTGGACGGCCCCGCAGTGGCAGCTCCCCGCGTAGGTCCGCATGTCAGCTTTCCAGGTAGATCTCCGCGCGGCGGTTGCCGGCCTCGCCCGTCGGCATGAACTCGTGGTAGAGCGGCTCGGCGTCGGAAACCGCGTCGACGACGATCTGCTCCTTGGCGAAGCCCAAGCGCATGAGCTCCTCGGCTATCATGTTGGCGCGGTCGACGGAGACCTTTAAGTTGACCATCTTGTGCTGCACCGGATCCATCGGCCGGGTGCGGCTCGAGGCATGGCCGACAATGTGAATACGGCCCCCGCGTTCCTTCTGCAACTGGCGCACGTTGGCGAGGATACGGCGATCCTCGGCGGTCAGGTGCGCCGAGCCGTTGGCGAACTGGATGGTCGCGACGCGCACGGCACCGGGCGAGAGCGGGTTCTGGCCACGTGCCATGAAGGCGAGGTCGCCGCCCTGCGAGGCCCCCTCGGCCGCCGAGGGCGGCATCGCCATGGTGGCGGTGGATTGTCCGGCTTCGATGCCGCCGGCGGAGACGACGACGGTGCCGAACTCGTCGGTATTGAGCGCCTGGGTCGCGTCACCCAACGGCAAGGCCGGGCCGGGCTGGCCGGCGCGGGCGCGGATTTCGGCGAGTTGCTTCCGGAGGCGTGCCTCGAAGGCCTGTTGCTCGGCCGTAGTCGGCAGACCGCCACCGGCGGCGGGGCCACCGACCATCGATCCGGCCGCCATTTCGGTCGAAGTCACGACGGGAACCACCGGCTGGCCCGGCGCCACAGGCTGACCTGACGGCTTCGGCGGTTCGGGCGGCGCGGCGGCGAGCTGCGAAGACGGCTCACCCTGGCGCGCGATCGCCGGCGCGTATTGGCGGCCCTGGACATCGGCGACGAGCCCGGAACGCTTCTTCGCCGCCTCGTATTCGGCCTGGCTATCGACCCGGCTCAGTTTCGGGAACGGCTGGCCGGCGCCCGGAGGCGCCTTGCCGGCGTCCTTGACGAGCGCGCTCTGCTTGTCTTTGGCGTTCGGATCGGCCTTCTGCGCTTCTTCCTTGGCCTTGTCGTCGGAGAAATAGGAAACGGTCGAGTTGTACCATTCCACCGGATTGACGGCGTCCGGCACGCTCGAACACGCCGACACGACGACGCCGCAGGCCGCAAGGGCCAGCGCGCGCTTCACGGTGGCTTGGAATTTCGAATAGGTCATGACCGCTCCCCTCGCCGAGCTGTTTCGTCGCACCCCGGAAACGCCGCAGCAAACACGCCGGCATGGGACGCCCCAGCCAACTTCGCCCGCGCACTTCGCAGTTGCAGCAAATTGCTTGCTTTCAATGATGCTTTCAAATAGTTAAGGCTTCGCAAACGTGCGCAGAGTGTCTACGCGCTGCCAGCGATTTGCAAGCGATCATAGAGGATTGTGCGATGTCCGATCAACCTGCGTCGAACGGCTCCCTGCCCGACCCGACCGAACTCTCGAAATCCATGACCAGCATCGCCGAGCGCAGCCAGCGTTTGGTCAGCGATTTCGTCAACCGCCAGATCGAATCGGGCACGATGCCGGAAGCCGATCCGCTCAAGGTCGGCGAAGCGTTCATGGAGCTTTCGCGCCATTGGATGGCGAATCCGATGAAGATGATGGAGCACAGCATCAACCTGTGGTCGGACTACCTGACGCTGTGGCAGACCACGGCGCAGCGC
>JAYNJY010000075.1:0-3874 GCA_038110665.1 Rhodospirillaceae bacterium
CAATGACAGCATCAAGGAAGATTTTCGGCAGGTTCAAGCGGATATGGAAAACCACAAACAGGCGGTCGCCGACCAATGATGAAACGATCGATCGTTGCCGGCTGCGGGTCCTATCTCCCTGAGCGCATCGTCACCAACGAAGAACTGGCTGAACGGGTCGACACCAGCGACGACTGGATCGTCGCCCGTACCGGCATCCGCCAGCGCCATATCGCCGGCGCCGGCGAGCTGACTTCCGACCTCGCATTGGCGGCGGCGGAGCGCGCGCTCGAACACGCCGGCATACCAGCGGCCGAAGTCGATCTGTTAATCCTGGCGACGACCACCCCTGACCAGACCTTTCCGGCGACGGCGACCAAGGTGCAGCATCGCCTTGGCATGACCAACGGCGCCGCTTTCGACCTGCAGGCGGTATGTTCGGGCTTCGTCTATGGCCTTTCCGTGGCCGACAACTTCATCAAGACCGGCCAGGCGAGCACCGTCGTGCTGATCGGCGCCGAGACTTTCTCGCGCATCCTCGATTGGGAGGACCGCGGCACTTGCGTGCTGTTCGGCGACGGCGCCGGTGCGGTCGTATTACGTGCATCCGAAAACGGCGAGGATTTGGGCGAGGTCGGCGAGGCGCGTCACAATCGTGGTCGCGGCGTGCTGTCGACGCACATCCACTCGGACGGCTCGACCAACGATCTCCTGTACGTCGACGGCGGACCGTCATCGACGCAGACAGTCGGGCACGTGCGCATGAACGGCCGCGAAGTGTTCCGTCATGCTGTCACCAACCTGGCGGCGATCGTCGACGAAACCTTGGAGGCCAACGGCCTCGCGGCATCCGACATCGATTGGCTGGTGCCGCATCAGGCGAACAGGCGAATCCTCGACGGCACGGCGAAGAAGCTCGGACTGCCGGCGGAGAAGATCGTGGTGACCGTCGACCATCACGCCAACACGTCGGCGGCGTCGATTCCGCTCGCGCTCGACGAGGCGGTTCGGGACGGTCGAATCAAGACCGGGGACCTCGTATTGGTCGAAGCCATGGGCGGTGGCCTCACCTGGGGTGCCGGATTGGTGCGTTGGTAATCTTCTGCCGCGCATCCCTTTGATATTGACGCACTTATTGTTGAGCGATAGTTTTTTTACGTAAACCGTTACAGGGGCTAGGGCATGACCGGTCAAACCATCACACGTGCACACCTCGGTGAGGCGGTCTATCAGGAAGTCGGCCTTTCCCGGAACGAGTCCGCCGACATGCTCGAGATGGTTCTCGATCTCATGTCGGATGCCTTGGTGCGCGGCGAGTCGGTGAAGATTTCTTCGTTCGGCAGTTTCTCCTCGCGCCAGAAGGGACAGCGTATCGGACGCAATCCCAAGACCGGCGAAGAGGTGCCGATCCTGCCGCGCAAGGTGCTGGTGTTCCGGCCCTCGCAGGTTCTCAAGTCCCGCGTCAACGAACGCGCGGACAACGAATAAAAATCGATCTCCCAGGGACCCAACATCGGGAGCCCTATGATAATGGAACTACCTTCGAAGACGCCCAAGTCGGCCGACGCGTTTCGCACCATCAGCGAAGTGGCCGAGGAACTCGACCTGCCGCAGCACGTGCTCCGGTTCTGGGAAACCAAGTTCTCCAAGTTGCGGCCGCTGAAGCGCGGCGGCGGCCGGCGCTATTACCGCCCTGAGGATGTCGCCTTGCTGCGTCACATTCGTGGGCTGCTCTACGACGAGGGCTACACCATAAAGGGCGTGCAGAAGCTGTTGCGCCAGGGCGGCATGGCCAAGGACGACCTGATGCAGCGCGAGGCCGAAACCGTCGTCGCCGAGCGGGTTGTGAAACCTGTCGACGAGCCGGCGAAAGGCGTCGATGCCACGGTTGTCCGTGCCGCCATTCACGAGCTTGAGCAGCTTCGTGAAAGCCTGCGGAGCGCCGCTCGCGGGGCCTGATTTCCGCCATCGCATGTTGTTGATGATCCGGATCGGTGCGCGTATAGTGCGCTCCGCCCGGCGCCCCGGTTAAGGCCGTCGGAGCACGGTCGGGGAGTAGCTCAGCCTGGTAGAGCACTCGGCTGGGGGCCGAGCGGTCGCAGGTTCGAATCCTGTCTCCCCGACCATTCCCCAAATCTCAGAAATTTATATCAGCGGGTTTTGAATTCCAGCGCGATGCGGGCCAGATAGCTGCCGTATTGGGAATTCGCCAGGCGTTTCGCCAACGCCTCGAAAGCCGCGAGATCGATGAATTCCATCCGCAGCGCAATCTCCTCCAGGCAACCGATCTTCAGGCCTTGCCGCTCCTCGACGGTCTCGACGAATTGCGCCGCCTGCAGGAGCGTGCCGTGCGTACCGGTGTCGAGCCAAGCCATGCCGCGCCCGAGCTTTTCGACATGCAGGTCGCCGGCGTCGAGATAGGCCTGGTTGATGTCGGTAATCTCGATTTCGCCGCGCGCCGACGGCTTCACTTTTGCTGCCAAGTCGCAAACCTTGCTGTCGTAGAAATAGAGGCCGGTCACCGCCCAGTTCGACTTCGGCTTGGCCGGCTTTTCTTCGATGCTCCTGGCGCGCCCGTCGGCGTCCATTTCGACGACGCCGAAGCGCTCCGGGTCCGAAACCCAATAGGCGAACACTGTCGCGCCGCTCTTGCGGTTCGCCGCATCGCGTAGCTGGTCGGGAAAGCCGTGGCCGAAAAAAATGTTGTCGCCGAGGACCAGCGAGCAATCGTCGCTGGCGATGAACTCGCGTCCGATGATGAAGGCGTCGGCGAGGCCGCGCGGTTCGGCTTGCTCGGCGTAGGCGAACCGCATGCCGAGTTGGGCGCCGTCGCCGAGCAAAGAGCGGAATGCCGGCAGTGCCTGCGGTGTCGAAATGACGAGGACATCGCGAATACCCGCCAGCATCAGTGCCGACAACGGATAGTAGATCATCGGCTTGTCGTAGATCGGCAGCAGTTGCTTGTTGACGGCGTGCGTGACCGGATAGAGGCGCGAACCGCTGCCGCCGGCGAGGATGATACCCTTCATTTCGAACCGCTCTTGTTCAATCCGAGGCGGCCGCCGGAATACCTCTCAGCCAGGATCGGTTCCCACCAATCGCGTCTATCCAGGTACCACGCCACGGTTTTCTCCAGGCCTTCATGGAAACCGTGCCGGGGGCGCCAGTTCAATTCGTCCGTGACCTTGGCGTGATCGATGGCATAGCGCAAGTCGTGGCCGGGCCGGTCGGTCACGAATTCGATCGCGCTGGCGTGGGGCTTGCCGTCGCTTCTTGGCGCCAGGCCGTCGGCGACGCCGCAGATGGCTTCGACGACCTGCAGGTTGGGCAGTTCTGAGCCGCCGCCGACCAGATAGTTCTCGCCGAGCCGGCCGTTCGTCAGGATCAGATAGAGCGCCTCGACGTGATCGTCGACGTAAAGCCAGTCGCGGACGTTCACGCCGCGCCCGTAGACCGGCAACGCCAAGCCGCGCAGGCAGTTGATGATCGTCAGCGGAATGAGCTTTTCCGGAAACTGGTAGGGCCCGTAGTTGTTGGAGCAATTGCTCAGCACGACTGGCAGGCCGTAGGTGTGGTGCCAGGCGCCGACCAGGTGGTCGGACGCGGCCTTGCTGGCGGAGTAGGGGGAATTCGGCCGGTACGGCGTTTCGGGATTGAACGCGGGATCGTCTAAGTCGAGCGAGCCGAACACCTCGTCGGTGGAAACGTGGTGGAACCTGAAGCCGGCCTTGCGCGCTTCGGGCAGGTCGCGGAAATAGTCGAGCGCCGCTCCGAGCAGATTGTAGGTGCCGCCTATGTTGGTGGCAATGAACGCAGCCGGTCCGTCGATCGAGCGGTCGACGTGGGACTCGGCTGCAAGATGCACGATCTTGTCGGGCTTGTGCTCGCCGATGAT
>JAYNJY010000075.1:3884-12148 GCA_038110665.1 Rhodospirillaceae bacterium
CGGAGGGCGGTTTCGTCACGGATGTCGGCGCGTTCGAACGCATACCTGGAACTGCCGCTGACGTCGGCGAGGTTGGTTTCGTTGCCGGCATAGGTCAGGCAGTCGACGTTGACGACCGAATGCGGCGTCTCGGCAATCAAGTACCGGACCAGGGCTCAACCGATGAACCCCGCGCCGCCGGTGACTAGGATCTTTTCGCTCGCCAATCTAGCTCTGCTCTCACTCAAACGGATTAACAGGCGGCAACTCACGCAACAGCGGCAACTGCTTGTCCCGTTCGGACAACACGGCCTCCGCTTCGGCGACCGGCCAATCGATCGCCAGATCGGGGTCGTTCCACCGAACCCCGGCATAATGCCCGAGCGAAAAATGGTCGGACATCTTGTAAGTAATTTCCGTATTGGCCTCAAGGGTGCAGAAGCCGTGCGCGAAGCCCTTGGGGATCAGCACCTGGAAGCGGTCATGGGCGGAGAGCTCCAAACCCATCCATCGCTTGTAGTTGGGCGAAGCCGGCCGGAGATCGACCATGACGTCGAAAAGGCGCCCACGCGTCACCCGCACGAGCTTGTCCTGGGCGCGGGGCGCGGTCTGGAAATGCAGGCCGCGCACCGTGCCTTTGCGGCGCGACACCGAGCACGAGTCCTGAACGAAAGCGGTGGTTACGCCGAGCTTCGCGAACGCCTTGGCGTCGTAGGTTTCCATGAAGCTGCCGCGGTCGTCGGTGAAATCGTCGAGTTCGACGATGACGACGCCCGCGAGGTCAGTCTCACGCAGTTTCACGGTTCAAGCCTCCGCAACGATCCGGCGTATGCCCTCCGCCAAGGATACCTCGGCCGTCCAGCCCGGCAAGGCAGGGCCGCGCCAAGGTGCCGAGATGGTGCGCGCCGGCGTGGGATAGGTGCCGAGATCGACGGGGATTTTCCGGCCGCTTGCGGCTTCGTAGGCGGCGACGATATCGGTGAGGGCGTGTACCTGGCCGCTGGAAACGGCGAAGGTTTTGCCGTCGACCTTCTCCGGCGCGGTCGTCATCAGGCGGCAGGCCTGGACGAAAGCGGCGACCGCGTCATCAATGTAGACCATGTCGACGCCGGGCGGTTCGGCGGGCAGGGGGATCGGCTTCCCCGTCTCGGCGGCGCCGCGAATCGCGTGCATCAGCTTCGGGCGCCAGTCGCCCGGGCCGTAGACGTCGTAGAGGATCAACGTCGTCGCGCGGATGCCGCGAGCATCGCGGAAATACGCAACCACTTCCTCGAACGCCAGTTTCGTCGCGGCGTAGAGGTTGAGCGCGCGTGCCTCAGGTACGTCGAAATACTGGAAGAAGCTTCCGGCGTTTATGAAGCTCGTCGTGCCAGCTCGGGCCGCTGCTTCGAGCAACTGGGCACCGAACTTGACGTTGGTATCGACCAACTCCGCAACCTGCGCCGGAATGTGGTCGCGGAGGTAGCGAGTCGCGAGATGGATGACGGTGTCCGGCTTGACCGTGTCCATGATCGCGAGGAGATTGCCCATATCGCCGTCGAAGGTGTGGAGATCGGTCAGCCCGATCAGCGCCTGAACACGCGAGCGATCCGACGACGGCCGCACCAATCCGTGAACTTGATGACCCTGTCGGGCGAGTTCGGCGGCGAGGTTCAAACCTAGGTAGCTGGTAATTCCGGTGACAAGGACGCCTGTCATTTACGGCCGAAGGACTTCGCGAACGCCTCGAAGGTTTCGCAAACAAAGGCCACCTGGGCCTCGTCCATGCCCTGATGGCAACCGATGAGGAAGCCGCCGCGCATGACCTTGTCGGCGTTCGGGTAGCCGCGCGGGTGGTCCTTGTGCTCGATGTCGCGGAAACCGGGTTGGCGAAGGATATTGCCGGTGAACACGGTTCGCGTCTGGACGCCATGCGTTTCGAAGTGCAATTGCAGATCGCGGCGTTTGAACGGCGCCCCGTCCCGCACCACCAGCGGCACCGCGAGCCACGGTGTCGTCGTTCCGGGCGCCTGGCGCGGCAGGATGAACCAGTCCTCGTAGCCGGCGAAGAACGCGGTCAGGGCCTCGAAGTTCCGGATGCGTCTGGCCGAGTATTCGCCTAGGCGGTCCAACTGCACCAGTCCGAACGCGGCGCCCACCTCGGACGGCAGGAAATTGTATCCCGGCGCCTCGAACACGAACTTGGCGTCGTATTCGATGTTGTCGACGGCGACGTCGAAACGGTCCTCGACGGCTTCCGACTCGCCGAGCACGCTCGAGCTTCGGCCCCAGCCGCGCAGCAACCGGGCACGGCGCTCCAGTTCGGCGTCGTTGGTGCAGACCGCGCCGCCGAAGCCGCAGCAGGTCATCACGTGGGAGGCATAGAAACTGGTCGTGGAGATATCGGCGTAGATGCCGCTCGGCTCGGTGCCGACTTTGGAACCGATGGTGTCGGCCGAGTCCTCGATCACCTTGAGGCCGTGCCTGTCGGCGATTTCGCGGAGTTTCTTCCAGTCCGGCAGGTTGCCGATCAGGTTCGGGATCATCATCGCCTTGGTTTTCGGCGTGATCAGGTCCTCGACGGCGCCGGCATCGATGTTGAAGGTGCCTTCCTCTACGTCGGTGAAGGCCGGAACCAGGCCGTTCTGCACCAATGGCGCGACGGTGGTCGAGAAGGTCAGCGCCGGAGTGATCACCTCGCTGCCCTTTTCCAAGCCGAGTGCCGAGACAGCCAACAGGTTGGCCGACGAGCCCGAGTTGACCATCAGGCCCATGGTTTTACCGAACAACGCCGCGACACGGCCTTCGAATTCGGCCACGGACGGGCCACTCATCAGCTGTAGAGGGCGGTTTTCGAGCACGTCGATAACGGCTTCGATTTCTTCCCGGCCGTAGATAGCTTGCGCATAAAAGACTTTATGGTCCGGCAAGGATTTATCCGTAATCAACTGATTTTGGTGAAGAGAACGTGAACTCTAGCGGATCATCCGTCATTGTCAAAGTCGATATTTCCCGCTAATGCGGCAGGAATCGGAACGTTTTTGATGCCGGAATTGAAGATCCCGCCAGGCGAACTCACCGTTGTGGTCGTAACCTACAACTCGGCGCACGCGATTTTTTCTTGCCTTCAATCGTTGCCGCCGGCGGTGCCGAAAATCGTCGTCGACAACGCCAGCACCGATGATACGCGGCGCCTTGTCGAAACCTTTCCCGCCGTCACGGTCGTGGCGAACGCGACCAACGTCGGCTTCGGGCGCGCCAACAACCAGGGCTTCCAGGCCGTCACGACACCCTACGCCTTGATGCTCAACCCCGACACCGAGGTTTCCGGCCAGGCGATCGAACGCTTGTTGGAGACCGCCAGGAAGTACCCGGACGCGGCGATCGCCGCGCCGCGCCTCGTGCGCGCCAACGGAGAGGTTGAAATGCGGGTGATGGGGCCGCATGAGCATCACCATGCCGAAGCCCCGTTCGCACCCGCCGGGCCGTTCTGCACCTGGTTCGTCACCGGCGCCGCCTGGCTCTGCCGGATGGACGCCTTGAACAAGGTCGGCGGTTTTGACGAGAACATCTTTCTCTACAACGAGGATGTCGATCTTTGTCTGCGTCTCGCCCGGGCCGGCTATTCGCTGGTCGTCGATCCCGATGCCGTGATCGGCCACAAGGGCGGGGGCTCCGTAGCGCCGAGTGACGAGACTCAACTCCGCAAGGACTGGCATCAGACCTGGAGCCATTTCTATCTGGCGTCCAAGTACGGTGATGCGGCCGAAGCCCGGAGGGAAGCCTGGCGGCTCTGGTTCCAGCGTGGCTCGAAGGGCTTGTTCTACCTGCTGATGCTGCGTTTCCGTCGGGCGCGCGGCAACTTCACCAAGGCCCAGGCGGCATGGTGGTTCCTGCGCGGAGGACCGGCCAGGCCGTACTAGCTTTCCGGAATTGGGGCGGTTCGATCAGGTGCCGGACAGGGCGGCGTCGTGCCACCATTGCCGCCAGTCGACGAACGGCGAGATGGTGTCGAAGTGCTGGACGTGTACCGCCAGGCTGCCGACCGGCGCCAGGCAGGGCACCGTCTCGTTGACACGTCCGATGGTCGTCGCCTCGGTCACGGCGGGGTTGACGCCGTAGCCCTCTAAACCGATGTAGAAGTCCCAGTACTTCTCCAGCAGCCCGCGCTTCGTCACCACGGTGAAGGTCGAGTTGGGCACAGTGCGCCAGTGCTGTGTGCCACCGAGCAGCACCAGTGTCGGTTCGACGTGTCGGTAGCGGTCCGGGTAGTCGCAGGGAAACAGCGATATGTCCTTGAGCTTCAGCGTTGCCGCGAGCCGCCCGAAACCGTGGATCATTTCAGTAACGGCATGCTCGGCGTGGAGATAGTCGTCTTCGACGAAGTAAACGACGTCGGCGCAGTGCGCGCGGGCGTGGCGGAGCGCGCTGCCGACCGACGGACCGTTGCCGGAGGTCTCGAGCGCCTGGAACGCGGTCGGGCATTGTGCCGTCGCTAGCACGGCCTTGATGGTGGCGACGGACTCGGGGCTCGAATGGTCGTCGAGGACCGTGAGTGAAATGCGTGTGTCGCCGGCCACCGGGATGGCCTTGTTGATCGAGCGAACAAGGCCGTTCAGGCAGCGTGCCATCAGTTCGCCCTTCGGCGCGTCGACGATGCGCTTGCGGTTGGCTTGACCGTGGATTTCGACCCGCGCGCATGACCTGAAGATGATGTCGAAAGATTTGACCGGCCGCGGCACCACCGGTTCGAAAGCATCGAAACCGCCACCCCGACCGAGCCCGCTCTTCGCTTCCGGGTGAATGGTGGTCTTCTGCAGCCGCAGCAGGTCGTAGCCCATCTTGTTGGCCAGGAACCGCAGTACGCGGGTCAACGGCTTCGCCATCTAGCTTGTCTCGGCGCCGCGCCGGTCCGTATCGACCGCGGCCTCCCAGTAAATCGCCGACTTGATGATCGTTTCAAGGTCGTCGAAACGCGGCGTCCATCCCAATCCGCGCAAGCGGGAAGAATCCGAGACCAGCATCGGCACGTCGCCGGCGCGCCGCGGTCCTTCGGTCACGGCGATCTTGCGCCCGGCGAGTTTTTCGATCGCACCGAGGACTTCGCGAACCGAAAAGCCGCGCCCGTAGCCACAATTGACGACCAGGTTTTTGCGATGCCGGCCGAGATGCGCGAGCGCCAGCACATGGGCATCGGCGAGATCGCTGACGTGAACGTAGTCGCGGATGCATGTGCCGTCCGGCGTGGTGTAATCGGTGCCGAAGATCGATATGCCGTCGCGCTTACCGGCGACCAGCTGGCTGGCAATGCGGATCAGATGCGTGCTGTCGGGCCCGGATTGGCCGCTACGGCCCTTGGGGTCGGCGCCGGCGACGTTGAAGTAGCGGAGCACGCAGTAGCGCAGGTCCGAAGCATGAGCGACGTCGCGCAGCATCCACTCAGTCATCAGCTTCGAGGTGCCGTAGGGATTGACCGGTTCCGTCGGCGCGGTTTCCGGTATCGGTATCGTCTTCGAATCGCCATACACGACGGCCGTCGACGAAAATACGAACGATGAAATCCCGCTGCGCAGACAGCACTCGATCAGGGTGCGGCTGGCGCCGGTATTGTTGCGGTAGTACTTGAGCGGATTCTTCACCGACTCGTCGACCACAATAGAACCCGCGAAGTGCATGACGGTGCCGCAACCGTGGCCGGAAATGACTTCATCGACCAGCGACGGGTCGGCGACATCGCCAACGATCAGTGGCACGCCGGCCGGAACCAGTTCGCGCACGCCGGTAGAAAGGTCGTCGATCACCACTAGGGAATATCCAGCCTCGATCAACGCCAGGACCGCATGGCTGCCGATATAACCGGCACCTCCGGTGACCAGGACATTCCGGGCTCGTTCTTGGGACATGCTTTCCTGTCAGGCCTGGATGGGGGTGTCGGCCGCTGCCGCAACTTGTGCCAACAGCCGCTGATGATCAAGCGCCTTGGCCCGCAACGCCTTCCGTCCGGCCGTGGACCGCGTCGCGGCAGCGAAGGCGGAGAGCATCTCGGCGAACTGGTTGCAGGGCTCGACGACGACATCCGCGACGACGTTCTGGCGGCGGATGCCGAGCGTGACGGCCAGGTTCCCCGGCTTGGAAAAGGCGGGTTTAGCCAGGATCGTTCCGGTCTCGCCGATGATCGTCATTTCGTTGATGTAATCACGTCCGTAACCCCATTGCGCCGTCACTTGGACTCCGGAAGGGAAGCTAAGCAGGACCGATCCATCGGTGTCGACGTCGTAGCCGGCGTCGGCTGCGATCCGGGCACCGTGCACCGTGGCGGTCTCGCCGGTCAGCTCGGCGGCGAGCGTGAGCGGATAGTAGCCCAAGTCGCGGAGCGCGCCACCGGCAAGGGCCGGGTCGTAGAGCGAGCGATCGCGCGCCACGTGCGGGAAGCCGAAATGGGCATCGATGCCACGCAGCCGGCCGATGGCGCCGGTCGCCAATAAGCGGCGGATGGCGCGGAATTGGGCGTGGTACGCGGGCGCCAACGAGACGCAGACGGCGAGGTCACGTTCGTCGGCGAGACCGACCAGCGCTGCGGCCTCGTCCTCGTCGCGGGTAAAGGCCTTTTCCGACCATAAATGGATTCCGGCGGCGAGAACCTTGCTGCCGTCCTCGAAATGGCGCCCGATCGGTGTGCAGACCAGAACCGCGTCCAGTTCGGCAGCTTCGAGCATGGCATCCAGTCTGGCCCAGCCCGGGCAGGACCATTCGGCCATCGTGGCGGTTCGCGTCGTTTCGTTGCGGGTGGAGATTCCAGCCAGCTCAACCGCCGGGGCCGCGGCGACGGCGGGCAGCACGGTTCGTACGGCATGATCGCCGATACCATGCACGCCAACACGAAACGGTCGAATTTCTGCTTTTTCAACCATATAGCGGAAAGTGAATGCCGCGCAGAAGGATGTCAACGTCGGCGGCGGCAACAAAAAAAAGCCGGCCTCGAAAGGCCGGCTTCAGTTTGTGCTCTTGAGGGAAGGGAGGAATTTCAACGAATTGAAATTCATCCAACACAGTCATCCTCTCACACCCCCGATGTCCGGCATGTGATGCCAATCACAGGTGCGAAAAATTAAAAAATCTTCGGTCAGGAGCCCAGCAGGTGCGCAGGCGGTTCCGGCGCCGCGGCTTCGAGATGGCCGCAAAGGGATTCTAATTCATCAAGTATTTCAGTAACTTGAGTGAGCGCCGGGCCGTGGAAGAAGCGTCCGCCCGGGGCCAGGCGGACGGTCGGGCCGGTCTGGCAGTGGCCCATGCAGATGCTGCGTTCGAGCTTGATGGCGATGCGGCGTTCACGAACGCCTCGTCGGCGCGGAACCGACGGTTGACGCAAACCATGATCGTCGTCGGCGGTGTTGGTTTCGATTCCGTCACGACCACAACTGCGAACGTAGTTCAGCTTACGGCGAACAGTTGTCGGCCGGTTTCGGAAAGTTTGCAGATGATCCAGTCGGGCTTCACCGGGTTGGCGAACCAGGGCTCGACCCAGCCATGGTCGAGGCAACTGCGGACCGTGCGGTCACTGACTTTTTGGCCGTTTTCATCGAACAACGGCAGCTTGCCGCCAGGCTGGCTCAGGCCCCGCCGCATCCAGTTCAACTGGTTTTCCGTCGGTTGCGGGTCGCGCGCCGATTGCGCTGCGCGCTCGACGATCGGGGCTGGGTTGTCGTTTCGGGGAGAGGTGTCCACCGTTACGCTCCTACAGGGCCATCCCGTCGATGGCAAGCGAAGCCATGCTACGTTAGATTGTCGCCGGGACCAAGCCCCGCCGTCGGCGGCGAACGGGACACGAGCGGAGGAAAGTATGGACGCGGTCTGGGTTTACGTCACCGCAGCGAGTGCCGCCGATGCCGAGGCCATCGGCCGCGCCGCCGTTGAGGCGCGGCTCGCCGCTTGCGCCAATGTGCTAGGCGCCACCAAGGCGATTTACTGGTGGAACGGCAAGGTGGAAAGCGCCCCCGAGGCCGCCTTGGCGCTCAAGACGCGGAGCGCCCTCGTGCCCGCGCTCACCGAGAAAATCAAGGCGTTGCACGGCTACGACTGCCCGTGCGTGTTGGCGTTGCCGATCGTCGGTGGAAACAAGGATTTTCTCGATTGGCTGGCGGCGGAAACCGAGCCGGTCTGAGGCTCAACGCACGCCGATCTGCTTGACGATTGCGGAAACCTGCTGGGCGTTGGTGATCGCGCCGCTGAAACAGGCCTGGGCCGCCTGCGATAGCGGCTTCAGGAGCTTGATGCTCAGGAACTCTCCCTCATCGCTGAAGCCCAAC
>JAYNJY010000076.1:0-12005 GCA_038110665.1 Rhodospirillaceae bacterium
GTCTCACGCATATTCAGACGATGCGATCCGTTGAGCGGAATACGGTGATGTCCCTGCTCTCAGTCGACGCCGGTCTTCGTGCCAAGGAGATCGCTTCCATAACCTGGGAGATGGTGACCGAAGCAACCGGAAACCTGACCGACACGATCCGCCTTGAGGATAAGGCGAGTAAGGGATCATCCGGTAGGGTGGTTTATATGAGCCGGCGATTGGATGACGCTCTGGAAGACCTTCGAGCGTCCGTAGCGACCCCGAGAGGAACTATTATCACCTCTGAAAGAACCCGAGCCCCTATGTCGCCCAACACCGTCGTCTGTTGGTTCGCCGGGCTATATCACTCTCTTGGGTTCGAGGGGTGTTCGTCTCATTCGGGTCGTCGAACCGCCATTACGAAGTGGGCGAGGAAGATTTCGCCGGTTGGTGGTTCGTTACGGGATGTCCAAGCCCTTGCTCGTCACTCGTCCTTACAAATGACCCAGAGATATATCGAGGTCAGCGAGGATGCGATGAAAAAGGTGGTTGGGTAAGCGATCAGTTTCTGATCTGAAACTCTGAAACGACAAAACCCGCCAGTTACGGCGGATCAATTGGGTAGGTATAGATTGTGATAACGCTACGAGAGACTTCCCCTTAAGCTGAAAAGCCCTTTCGATTTTTCGCAGGTGGAGTTATCTGGAGTTGCTGTTCGTTCCAATCTAACTGGAGAATAGCAATGACCCTCAAAAATCTGACTTTCGCAGAAGTACCCACCAACGCTGGTAGGGATCCCATCCTCACCCGTCGACAGAAACTCATCGAACGACTGGAAGAGCAAATCAGTCTCGCCAAGAACCCTGACTTTGCTCCGAAGGTGAAGCGGTGGGTGAAAGACGATCAAGGTAATCGCAAACTGACAGAAACCGCCAAGCGCATTTCGCCGTGGTGGGTGACGGATCAGAAAGGCGAGGTTTATCTCTCGGTCAAATCCGGTCTCAAGCGCATCGAGTTTGAGAAGGGTAAGACAGCGATCAAGGTTGGTGCTTCGTCGAAGCTCGAAAGCGTTCTTCAAACGCTCGTAGAAGCAACCCGATCTGGGGAGATGGATACCTTACTCGCCGCTTCCTCAAAGCCTATGCCGTCTAAGAAATGAAGAAGTTTCTTACGTCTGTCGGTGGATTTCTGTTACGTTGGTACTGAAGAGTTTTTTGAGATAGGTTTCCAACGTTGCGCTCTTAGCTCATCTGGATAGAGCACAGGTTTCCTAAACCTGGGGTAGCAGGTTCGAGTCCTGCAGGGCGCACCACCTTTTCTGATCGAAACATCCATTTTAAGCAGGGGATTTCGGCGCTTCGAAATCCCCTAATTTATTGACCTACACCCTATACGTTTCGTTTACGTTTAATTTTTGTTTTATTTTATTCAATAAAATCAATCGCTTATAATGGAGCGTTTTATTAGGAATCCTGTGCTCTATCCTACTGAGCTACGGGCGCCTGGGCTGCATGCCTTAGCCGGTTTCGCGGACGCGCGCAACCGGCCGGCCGGTCACTTGAACATCTTGCCGAGTTTGTCGAACGGGATAGAATAATGAACCATCAGCGACTCGGTGCCCGGGTTGCTGTCGCCGAGACCGGCGTTCGAAGAATGCGAAAACGCGACGCCGAGGCGCGAGCGGTCGTCGAAGCGGTATGCGACCTCGAGGCGCGAGCGGAACTCGAGCGCGTGGCCGAGGTCCAAGTCGGAGGTCTTGCCGCGCCACCAGGTCGGCGCGAAGCTCGGCGTCACCACCCAGCGCCGGCCGAAATAGAAGTCGATGAGCACGCCGGCACCGAGGAAGGTCATACCATTGGAAACCCCGGCGAGCGTGGCGAATGGTTTGAACCACCAGAACTTCTTGTCGGAACGGTATTCGATACCGAACTCGGCGCCCTGATCCTTCTGGCGGTTCAGGTCGAACCAGCCGGCGGTCAATGTCAGGAACGCCGGGTCGTCCGCGCACACCGGCTGTGCCGACAAGGCACCGGCAATCACGGCAACGGCCGCAAGTAAGGAGATTTTTTTCTTCATTTCCTTGGGCTCCCCTCGAGGAAGCGCATCTTAGTGGTTTGCGGCGGCCTTAATCAAGGTGAACTCGCGTCGGCGTCGAAGTGGCCGTGCGCCTTGAAGGCCTCGGTCGCGGCGACCAGCGCGCGGCGGATTTCCGGCTCCGTGGCCGAATGGCCGGCGTCGGCCACCACATGGAGCCGCGAACCCGGCCAGTTGCGGTGCAATTCGAAGGCCGTCACTGGCGGACAGACCATGTCGTAGCGGCCCTGGACGATGATCCCGGGAATGCCGGTGAGTTTCGAGGCGCCGGCCAGCAGGTCGGTTTCGAGGAACATGCCGTTGACGAAGTAGTGCGCCTCGATGCGGGCGAGCGTCAGCGAAGGCGAGCCCGCCGGCGGTTCGGCCGAAGACCGCAAGGTCGAGCAACTCGTCTCGTAGGCGTTCCAGGCGCGCGCGGCGGGGCCGTGCACGTCCTTGTCGTTGCTCATCATGCGACGGTGATAGGCACCGAGCACGTCGGCGCGCTCGGCCTCGGGCAGGAAGCCGACGAAACGTTCCCAGGCTTCAGGATAGACGCTCCGCACCCCTTCGAGGAACCAATCGAGCTCGCACTGCCGGCCCAGGAAGACGCCGCGCAGCAGCAGGCCGAGGCACTTCTCGCCGTGGCGGAGCGCATAGGAGACAGCTAACGTCGCGCCCCAGGATCCGCCGAACACGAGCCAGCGCTCGACCCCGAAATGGCGGCGCATGGCCTCGATGTCCTCGACCAGATGGGACGTGGTATTGGCCTCCATCGCTGCATAGGGGCGCGAACGGCCGGCACCGCGCTGATCGAACAGCATGATGCGGTAGGCCTCCGGATCAAAGAAACGGCGATGCACTGGCGCCGTACCCGCGCCCGGCCCGCCGTGCAGGAAGATTACCGGTATGCCGTCCGGATTGCCGCTCTCTTCCCAATAGAGTTCATGGCCGTCGCCGACCGCTAGCCAGCCGTGCCGCCGGGGCTCGATCGCGGGGAACAGGTCGTTCGGCGCGTTCGTTCCTGAATTGGGTCCGCGTTCCAGCATGGGCCTAAAATCTTCCCTCGAACGGGCCTGGCCTGCTCATCCGTGCAGGCCGGCGACGATATCCGTATACCCCGGCGTCTCAGGATCGACAAATCCGTGACGCACCAGGAAGTCGATCACCACCAGCGCCGAGTTGAACTTGAAGGTCTCGCGCGTCGCCAGTTCCCCCAGCACCCGGGCCATCGGCCACAGCATGAACTCGGCGACCTCGCCGTCCTCGTTGACCGGCGTGAAGTCGGCCGGCACCTCGATATCGAAATTGAACAGCACGTCGTGGCGCAGCCCCTCGGCCCGGGCGGTGACGTAGGAAATGGCGCCGACCGGCTTGGCCGTTCTCGCAAGATCTTCCGGCATGCCGGCTTCCTCTCGGCACTCCTTGATCACGTTTTCCAATAGCGCCATGCCCGACGGCTGGCCGCCGGCGACCATCTGGTCGAGGAGGCCCGGCCCCGTGGGCTTGTGCAGGGCGCGCCGCCCGATCCACATCGCCGGGCCGTCGGTCCCATCGACCCAGCCGTTGACATGGACGCCGTAGCCGCGCACGCCGAAGAACGTCACCGCGGCGCGCTCCATGTCGAACAACGGCGGATCGGAATAGCCGGTGCCGACCGGATAGGCCTCCTCGCGCCAACCCGGAATCAATCCGCGATCGTGGAGTTCGCGGGTGACGGCGTCCATCGCCTCTGTACGTGCCTCGAAGCCGTGGATGTGACCACGCAACATCATGGCAACGCCCTCGAAAGCGAACACCTCGCCAAAGTCGGCGAGTTCGACGATGCTCTCCGCACGCACCCGGCCGACCTGGAGGCCGTCGACGATGAACGGCGTATAGTCATCAGGATCGAAATTCCGGCAGGCGCGGACGCGGTCGAGAAGGCTCATGTAACGGGCTCTGGGGTTTGGATGGGGTTGATTTGTAAACGTTTGATCCTGGATATTTCAGCCCATAGGGCTCTGCGGTAAAGTTAGCACGGGTCTGGCAACAAGAAACGTCGCAAGGGACACCGCCCCGAGATGCGTGTTCATGTCTCCAAAGACAAAACCGGCACCTTCGCCATTTCCTTCGACGATCAGATGGTGACGCTGAGCGGCAAGGATCTGAAAATCCTGCTGCTCGAGATCATGCAGGCCTTCGGCACCACCGGACGCGACGCCATCAAGCAGACCAGCTACGAACGCTTCTTCGCGCGCGTAAAGGAAGCCGACGACATCAGCTTGCAGACCTTCATTCAGGTCGCCCAGCACGACGACATGGTGATCCTGATCAAGCTCGCGGAGAAGGACGCCGTCGTGCAGGACACGCTGTTCCACAATATGAGCTCGAGCAACCGCAAGATCTTCTAGGAGGATGCCGAGTTCCGGTTCAAGGAGGACGTACCGGCAGACCATGCCGATCTCGCGCTGCTGCCCCTGACCCAGGTCTGCGACACGTTGCGCGACGACGGCCGCGCCGACATCTGAAGCCATTTTCCATCAGTCAGCCGGCCGCCGGATCCGGCGGCGGTTTCCTCAGGCGACGCTGACCTTGCGAACATCCCGGGTCGTCTTCACGTAGGCGCGCCGGCAGTGTTCTTCGCAATAAGGCTTTCCGGGCACGTTCGGGCTGCCGCAGAAATGGAAATCCTCGGTGCCGGGCTCGCCCTCGGGCCACGAGCACATGCCCGGGCGCAACGAGGCGAGATCGATGATCTCGGCCGGACGCAGCTTCTGCTTGATCGGCGAGCCGCGCTTCGGCAGGCCGAGGCGGTGAACCTTGCCGACCACGGCGTTCTTGGTGATGCCGAGGCGCTCACCAATCAGGCTGGTTGAAAGGCCCTCGTTCCAAAGGGCAATGAGTGCGCTAACGCGTTTGGGAGTCCATTCTTCGCTCATTTTGTTATTCCGTTCCGCGACTGGCACTTGGGCCCCAGATATGCCCTCCGTGCTTGCGCGAAAACCTCCTCCTGATCCCATTGTCTTCACCATTGCCCAGGGAAACGGTCGAATTACTCACGAAATATGGCGACCGACAATCGGGACTATACTAGATATTGGGCCGGTATCAATATGTTGATTCGGCTTTTTCAGTGGAAAACCGGCACTTTTTCCTGGGCCGAAAATACCGCCGATGTTATTGTGCGGCGCAACATTGCTGTCTTTTCGGCATCGTACGATCCTGTATGATCGTTGGCCGGTTTTTAAGGGGAGGATCGGATCGATGCCCGCGTCGAAATCACCTGACTTACGGGACTGGGCCAAGGCCGCCGCCAAGGACATGAAGGGCCGCACGGCCGATGACCTCACTTGGAACACGCCCGAAGGCATCGCCATCAAACCGCTCTACACGGCCGCCGACCTCGAGGCGCTGGAGCATCTGAACACGCTACCGGGCTTCGAGCCTTTCGTGCGTGGGCCGCGCGCCACCATGTACGCGAACCGGCCGTGGACGATCCGCCAGTACGCCGGTTTCTCGACCGCCGAGGCGTCGAACAAGTTCTACCGCGACAACCTCGCCGCCGGTCAGAAGGGCCTATCGGTCGCCTTCGACCTGGCGACGCACCGCGGCTACGACTCCGATCACCCACGCGTCGTCGGCGACGTCGGCAAGGCGGGCGTTGCCATCGACTCGGTCGAGGACATGAAGATCCTGTTCGACGGCATCCCGCTGGACGAAATGTCGGTTTCCATGACCATGAACGGCGCCGTGCTGCCAGTATTGGCCGGCTACATCGTCGCCGCCGAGGAACAGGGCGTCCAGCCGGAGAAGCTCTCGGGCACCATCCAGAACGACATCCTCAAGGAGTTCATGGTCCGCAACACCTACATCTATCCGCCCGAGCCTTCCATGCGACTGGTCGCGGACATCATCGAGTACACGGCCAAGCACATGCCGCGCTTCAACTCGATCTCGATCTCCGGCTACCACATGCAGGAAGCCGGCGCGACGGCGGTGCAGGAACTCGCCTTCACGCTGGCCGACGGCCTCGAATACGTGCGCGCCGCCAGGGCCAAAGGCCTGAACGTCGACAAGTTCGCGCCCCGGCTGTCGTTCTTTTTCGCCATCGGCATGAACTTCTTCATGGAGGTCGCCAAGCTGCGCGCCGCGCGCCTGTTGTGGTGCGAGTTGATGCAGCAGTTCGAGCCCAAGGACGAGCGCTCTTCGATGCTCCGCACGCACTGCCAGACGTCGGGCGTCTCCTTGACCGCAGACGACCCCTACAACAACGTCGTGCGCACGACCATCGAATGCATGGCGGCGGTGCTGGGCGGCACGCAGTCGCTCCACACCAATGCGCTCGACGAGGCGATCGCACTGCCGACGCCGTTCTCCGCCCGGATCGCGCGTAACACGCAACTCATCGTCGCCGAGGAAACCGGCATCCCGAACGTCATCGATCCGTTGGGTGGAAGCTATTACGTCGAGAGCTTGACCGCCTCGCTCGCGGCCGAAGCGCGCAAACTGATTGACGAAGTCGAGGAAATGGGCGGCATGACCAAGGCGGTCAGCGCCGGCATGCCCAAGCAACGGATCGAGGAAGCGGCGGCGCGCAAGCAGGCGCGCATCGACCGCGGCGAGGAAGTCGTGGTCGGCGTCAACAAGTACCGCCCGGAAAAGCAGGACCAGATCGACATTCTCGAGATCGACAACGCAGAGGTCCGCAACCAGCAGATCAAGCGCCTGGAGAAAGTGCGCGCCAGCCGCGAAGAGGCTGCCTGCAAGATGGCCCTCGACGCCCTGACCGCCGCCGCCGAAACGGGTGACGGCAACCTGCTCGACCTCGCCGTGGTCGCGACCCGGGCGCGTGCCACCGTCGGCGAAATCTCCGATGCGCTGGAGCGCGTCTACACCCGTTACCGGGCGCAAATCCGCTCGATTTCGGGGGTCTACGGCTCGGCTTACGAAGGCGACGAAGGCTTCACCCGGATCCGAAACGAGGTTGCCCGCTTCGCCAAGGCCGAAGGCCGCCGGCCCCGCATGCTGGTGGTCAAAATGGGCCAAGATGGTCATGACCGGGGCGCCAAGGTGATCGCCACCGCTTTCGCCGACATCGGCTTTGACGTCGACGTCGGCGCCCTCTTCCAAACACCGGAGGAAGCGGCGCGCGAGGCGATCGAGAACGACGTCCACGTCATCGGCGTCTCAAGCCAGGCCGCCGGCCACAAGACGCTGGTGCCGGCGCTGATCGACGAACTCAAGAAACAGGGCGCCGGCGATATCCTGGTCGTCTGCGGCGGCGTCATCCCGGCGCAGGACTACGAATTCCTGTTCTCCAAGGGCGTTTCCGCGGTCTACGGTCCGGGCACGAACATCCCGACCGCGGCCTCCGAAATCATGGAGATTCTTCACTCGCGCAACCTGGCCGCCGAGGAGGCCTGCCACGTTCATTCGCCGATGCCTTTTCGCCGCAGCACTGTGGTCAGCAGATCGAGCGCTTGATCCCAAAGCCGGGATGACAACGCTTCATCGAGTTGTCGCGGATCGGGCGGTCGATCGAGCACGCCGAATCGCACAAGTGTCTTGAAATGCGAATTATCGAGCCGCCGGGCGTCGACCAGGTTCCGAACGCATACATAGATGTCATCGGGCTCACACGGTCTCACTCCGGCCGCGAGCCCGAATTCCATGCGCGCGCCGTCCCAACGCGCCTTTTGGCAATGGATGAATCAGAACCAAGCGGTCGCGGCATCCGGGAATGGCGTCTCAGGGCTGACGGACAATAGGTGCGGAACAATACGTTTCCTGGGCATCTTGGCGACCTTATGGTGTAAATTTATATACGATTTTAAGTATTGTTTCATCAATTATTTCTTAATATACGAAAAAAAAGATAGTTAACTGATAAGCTGTAAATTTTCCTACTGACTTAATGCCAGATCTCTCGGATAATAGTCCCATGCTTACTCATGGCGATGTCTGGCGCGCGATCGACCGACTGGCCCGGGAACACGGACTTTCCGCGTCTGGCTTGGCGCGCCGCGCGGGTCTCGATCCGACCACCTTCAACAAGAGCAAGCGCGTCACCCGCGAGGGCAAGAACCGCTGGCCGAGCACCGAGAGCGTTGCCAAGGTTCTGGCCGCGACCGGCGCGACCATGAACGAGTTCGTTTCCTATATCGGTGACGGCGCCGGTGCTGGCGTCTACAGAAATATACCGTTGATCGGTTTCGCGCAGGCCGGTTCGTCCGGCTACTTCGACGATGCCGGATATCCGGCAGGCGGCAGCTGGGACGAGATTCCGTTCCCCAGTTTCTCCGACCCGCACGCCTATGCGCTCGAGATTTCGGCCGACAGCATGGCGCCCGTACTGCGCGACGGCGACATCGTCATTGTCTCGCCTGAAGCCAACATCCGTCGCGGCGACCGCGTCGTCGTCAAAACCAAGGCCGGCGAAATCCTGGCCAAGGTTCTGCTACGTCAGACCGCGAGCCGGATCGAGTTGCAGTCACTCAATCCGCTGCACGAGGACCGCGTACTCGCGGTCGAGGAAATCGAGTGGCTCGCGCGCGTTATCTGGGCGAGCCAATAAATCCCCCTCCTCCCGTTGACAGCGGGCCGTCCGCGAGGACCACGACGCCATGGCAAAAGCCGCCGCCGGTATCACCGTCACTTTCGCCGAAGGCGCCTGGCATGAAGGCAGCCCGGCCGTGGTCCGGCCGCGCGACCACGGCTTCTGGCTGGCGTCGGCGGTGTTCGACGGCGCGCGCGTGATCGCCGGCAAGGCGCCCGACCTCGATCGTCATTGCGCCCGCCTGATCCGCTCCGGCGAGTTGATGGGTTTGAAATCGCCGCTCGGCGCCGATGAGATCGCGGCGCTGGTGCGCGAGGGCATCGCCAAGTTCCCGGCCGACGCCGAGCTCTACATCTGCCCGCTGTTGTATCCCGACGGCGGCTTCATCGTGCCCGAACCGGCGTCGACGCGGTTCGTACTGCACATCGGCGAATCGCCGCTGCCGGAACCGAGCGGCTTCTCCGCCTGCGTCAGCCGATACCACCGCCCCCTGCCCGACGCGGCACCGACCGGCGCCAAGGCGTCGTGCCTGTACCCGAACGTCGCGCGCGGCGTCGCCGAGGCCAACGAAAAAGGCTTCGATGTCGCCGTCGTGCCCGATCCGTGGGGCGGCGTCGCGGAATTCTCCTACGCCAACCTGTTCTTAAGTCTCGACGGCGCCGTGCACACGCCGGCGATCAACGGCACTTTCCTCGACGGCATCACCCGCCAGCGCGTCATCCAACTGCTGAAGACGGATGGAGTCGAGGTCGTCGAGCGCGTCATCGGTCCCGACGAACTGGCGAAGGCCGACGAACTGTTCGCCACCGGCAACTACGCCAAGGTCACGCCCTGCACCCGCTTCGAGGGCCGCGAGCTGCAGCCGGGGCCGATGTTCCGGCGCGCGCGCGAACTTTACTTCCGCTTCGCCGAAACCAGCTAGCGCAAGGCGTCAGGCCGAAAGGTCCTCACCGGCGAGCGCGCGCTCGATCAACTCGACCGTCTCGATGATGCCGTAGAGCTGGATGAACGACCCCATGCGCGGCCCCTGCGGCTGGCCGAGCAAGACCTCGTAGAGGCAGCCGAACCAGTCCTTCAAATTCTCGAAGCCGTGGCGCTTGCCGACCTCGTAGACCTCGGTCTGGATCGCCTCGGCGTCGGAGCCGGCCGCCATGCCCTTGAGCACTTCGGCGAGCTCGGCCAAGGCGGCGCGCTCACGGTCGTCCGGCGCGCGGTACTTCTTGTTTGGCTTGATGAAGTCCCGGTAGTAGTTGATGGCGTAGGAGGCCAAGCGGTCGAGTACCGGCGCCGTCGCCGGCGAGGCGTCGGGGCGGTAGCGGGCGATAAAGTGCCAGAGCACGGCCGGGTCTTCGGTGTGGCAGACGCTGGCGAGGTTGAGCAGGATATTGTAGCTCAGGTGCGCGTCCTCGGCCGGCGGCGGGCTGCGGTGGATGTGCCAGGCCGGGTTCTCGACCTGGCGCGCGGGCTCCTGCGTCGGGAACGCGGCCAAGTGTTGCAGGTAGTCGTCGACCTGGCGCGGGATGACGTCAAAGTAGAGCCGCTTGGCCGCCTTCGGCTTCTGGAACATGAACTGCGCTAGGCTTTCCGGCGGCGCGTAGCGCAGCCACTCTTCGACCGAGAGGCCGTTGCCGACCGACTTCGAGATCTTCTCGCCCTTCTCGTCCAAAAACAGCTCGTAGGTGAAACCGACCGGCGGGTTGCCGCCGAGAATGCGGCAGATGCGCCCGGAGAGGCGCACCGAATCGATCAGGTCCTTGCCCGACATCTCGTAGTCGACATCGAGCGCCGTCCAGCGCATCGCCCAGTCGGCCTTCCACTGGAGCTTGCAGGCGCCGCCGGTAACCGGCGTCTCGACGCGCTCGCCGTCCTCGCGCTCGTAGACGACGGTGCCGGCCTTGAGGTCGCGCTCGATCATCGGCACCTGCAAAACGCGGCCGGTCTCAGGGCAGACCGGCAGGAACGGGCTGTAGGTGGCGCGGCGCTCGGGCCCGAGCGTCGGCAGGATCACGTCCATGACCGCGTCGAAGTGTTCGAGCACCTTCAGGAGCGCAGCGTCGAAGCGGCCGGTCTTGTAGCACTCGGTCGCCGAGACGAACTCGTAGTCGAAACCGAACTCGTCGAGGAAAGCGCGGAGCCGCGCGTTGTTGTGCGCGCCGAAACTGTCGTGCGTGCCGAACGGGTCGGGGATGGCGGTCAGCGGCTTGCCCAGGTGCTCGGCCACCATCTCCTTGTTGGGGATGTTGTCGGGCACCTTGCGGAGCCCGTCCATGTCGTCGGAAAAGGCGAACAGCCGCGTCGGCACGTCCGACATCTGCTCGAAGGCGTGGCGCACCATCAGCGAGCGCGCGACCTCGCCGAAGGTGCCGATATGCGGCAGGCCGGAGGGACCGTAGCCGGTCTGGAACAGCACGTAGCCCTTTTCGGGCACGCCCGCCTTGCTGACGCGCTCCAACAACTGGCGCGCCTCCTCGAAGGGCCAGGCCTTGGCGTGTTCGGCAAGGGCGCGGATATCGGTCATGGTCGGACGTTCCCGGTCGGTCGAGCGTTCAGCGCCGCGAACCTAGGGGGCGAAGCTGGCAAGGTCAATGTTCTGGGCGCCCGCCGACCGACCGTTGCGGCCCCTCGATGAAGAACTGCTTGGTGCCGCGGCACCAGTAGCCGTCGATGCGATCGGCCAAGGCGGGTGCGGGCGCGAGCGCGGCCACGGCGGCGACGCCGAGGGCGAGTAGAATTGCGAGTTTCGCCGGTCGCTGGGTCATGGACGTGCCCATTGAAATGCACGGCCATTGGACCACGAAGCGGGATTTCGCCGCAAGCGCGGCGTTGCGGTCGGGACCGGGCGCTAGACCCGGCCGGCGCCGATCTCGGACTGCAGGCGGCGGATTTCCGACTGCACCTCGAACAGCAATTGCGAGGTGCGCTCGTGTAGCTTGATCAGGCGTTCGACCTTGCCGGCGAGATCGGCGGTCTCGTCGAGTTCGACCTGATGTTCGAGTTCAGAGGCGCCGCCACCGAGCAACCAGATCGGCGGCACGTCGAGCACGCCGGCGAGCATGTAGAGCTTGTTGGCGCGCGGCTCAGAGCGGTCGCGCTCCCAGTTTTCCAGCGTCTTGACCAGAACCCCGGCACGCCTGGCGAGTTGGGCGACGCTGAACCCCTTGGCCTCGCGCGCCATCTGGATACGTCCGCCGAGCGTATGGTCGGCGGCGGCAAGCGGCTTGCCACCGCCCTTACTGTCGGTTTTCCTAGGCATCTCTCGAATTTTCTCCGGTTTCGCTTGCGCTGGCGGCAACGGAGGGCCGCGGGTGAAGGGTCAGTATAACGACGCGCCCCCGCATGGCAAATCGGCGCCGGTGGATAAGGCCAACAGGCAGGATCAGGCCGCGCTTATTTCCAGATCGGCTTGCCGGACCCGGGGAGACCC
>JAYNJY010000077.1:0-4099 GCA_038110665.1 Rhodospirillaceae bacterium
CTTCGCCGGTGTGGATGTGCTTGTGGTAGTTGAGGCTGAACACGCCCATGTGGCCGAGTGTACCGACGGAGCGGTCGTTGTAGGTTGCGTAGGGTGCTTGGGCCGCGTCCTCGATGACGACGATGTTGTGCTCGCGCGCCAACTCCATGATCGGGTCCATGTCAGCGGGCTGGCCGAAGATGTGGACGACGACGATGGCCTTGGTGCGCGGCGTGATCTTGGGCCGGATGGTGTCTGCGCTGATGCAGTAGGTACGCGGGTCGATATCGGCGAAGATCGGCACGCCGTTGAACACCACCGCGGCGGTCACCGACGCCATCATGGTATAGGGTGAAACGATGACCTCGTCGCCGGGACCGACGCCGGCGGCGCCGATGGCGGCGTATAGGCCGCTGGTCGCGGAATTCACGGCGATGGCGTACTTGGCGCTGAAGGTCTCGGCCCAGGCGGCCTCGAAGGCCTTGACCTGGTCGCCACCCATAAAGTCCGGATGCTGGGCGCCGATGTAACGCGACAGAATACCCGTTTCGACCACCTTGGCGACCGCCCTGGCCTCCTCCGAGCCGACCACCTTGTAAGCGGGGAACAGCTTCTCCCGCACCGGCTTGCCGCCCAATAAGGCAAGTTTGCTCAACGCTTATCTCCTCTCGCCGCCATGGCCATGATCGCCGCGCACAACTTCTCGGTCTGAAATGCCGTGCTCGCGGTGCTGGCCAGCGGTTCGCCCCGCGCCAGGTGGTCGTGAATGTTCGAAACGGCGTTGACCATCGCCTTGGCCATGCCGGTATCCATCCATCCACCATCGTCCAGTGTCAGTTGATGTGGGAACAGCGGGTGCAGACGGATCGACCTCCGGCGCATCCTGCATCCTAGGTCCTCGTACGTCACGCGTCCTTTTTCCATCGTCAGATCGAGCTCGAACGGGAAGAACGCCTTGCCGTCGACGCCGATCAGGACGGCGGGCGCCCCGGCTACGGTTTCGAGCAGCACCGAGAGCGTCGGGTCGTCGTCACGGCCATCATCGACACGGCTGATGACGGCCTTGGGTGTCAGCGGGCCGATCAGGTAGTCGACCATATCGAGGAAATGGCTGGCGCAGTTGAACAGCCCCTTGGCGTAAAGGCCACCGACCGCCTGCACCCTGCCCCAGGCGCCCTCGGCGATCTCGCGCTTGAGTGCCTGAATGCTGGTGTCCCAGCGGCGCAGATAGTTGACAGCGATCGGCCGACCTGAGTCGGCATAGGCATGGACGATGCACTCCGATCTCGCGACGTCGCCGGTAAGCGGCTTCTCTGCGAACACCAAGCGTACGTCTGCATCGAGCAGCCGTTCGAGGGTATCGGCGTGTGTGTGGGTCGGCGCGCAAAGACTGACCACGTCGAACCCACTCTCAGCCGCCAGGCAAGCGTCGAGATCGTCGTAGCCGGCGGCGATGCCCCATTGCGCCATGAACTGCTCACGGCGCGCAACATCGGGCTCGACGCAGGCACGAACCCGGAAGCGGCCGTCCGCGACATAGGCTCCGGCATGGGTCAGCACCGCGCCGCCGCCGCCGCGCTCATCGTAGGCGCCGGCGATATCGCCGCCACCGACGATCAGCACGGAAAGTGGTTCAGACATGCTTCCGCCTGATATGAGCGTTGATCTGGGCGAGCTTCGGGTCCGTATCCAGAAGCCGCAGGATATCAACGAGCGAGAAACCGGGGTTTGTCGGATAGAGCGCCTCGAAGACGGCGCGGAGCAGCTGGTAGTCCTCCGGCGTGTCGAGGGTGAGGCCCAGTTCGGGCCGCGTCAGTTCGGGCGACCCCGGCATGTTCTTCAAGCTGTATATCTCTGGGTGGCGATAAATGAATAGCGAGACGTGTTCGTGGTCGACCGGATCGTCGGTCCGCCGCGCCACGTCAGCCAAGACCTTTGTCGCAAAAACCTGGGTATCCATACCGACCGGATAGGTCCGTTCGAGGACATTCGAAACGTAATCGACGCCGGCCGCGAGGTAACCCTGGATGCAGGTCTCGACCAGTTCAGGGTCGATCAGCGGGCAATCGCCGGTGGTCTCGACGATGACATCGATGTCATGCGCCTGCGCCGCGCCGAGAACGCGCAGCAGCACGTCGTCCTCGCTGCCGCGGAAATAGCCGACGCCGAGACCGGCGGCCAGATCAACCACCGGATCGTCGGTCGCGTTTACGGTGGTGGCGACCACGACGCCGTCGAGCGAGGGTACCCGCTGCAGGCGCTCGATCATGTGCGCTAGCATGGGTTTGCCGGCACCGTCCATCAGCACCTTGCCGGGCAGGCGCGACGACGTCATGCGTGCCTCTATGGTGGCGACAATCCGGGGCTTGGTCGTCATTCGCCGCCCTCGATCATGTTCCATTGCAAAGGCTCGCCCCGCTTCAGCGCGCGCGCAGCGCGTCGGCCGAGTACGTCGGGTAGCCGCTTCGGCGCCATACCGAGGCCGGGACGGATGGAGCGCACGTTGGCGGGCGTCAGTTCGGCGCCGGCGGCGACATCGGCGACGACATAAAGCGAGCGGCGAAACATCGCATTGTCGGCCTCAGAGCCCTTGGTGTCGTAATTGACGCGGCCAAGCGCCTCCCAAGCCGTGCGGCAGCCTCGGACCAGTTCCTTGAGTTCGTCCGGTTCAAGCGAGAAAGACGCATCGGGCCCGCCATCGGCGCGCCTGAGCGTGAAATGCTTTTCGATGAAGCAAGCGCCGAGCGCCACGGCGGCGACCGAGACGGCGGTGCCGTGCGTGTGGTCGGAAAGACCCGGCACGATATCGAACTCGCGGGCTAGATCCTGCAGGGTGACAATATTGGCGTCGCTCGGCTCAGTCGGATAGCCACTCACGCAATGCAATACGATCAACTGTTCGCAGCCGGCTTTCCGCGCGGCCGCCACGGCCTCGGAGATCTCCGCCTTGTTGGCGATCCCGGTGGAAATCACCAACGGCTTGCCGGTGCGTGCGCAGAGCTCGATCAACGGATGGTCGATCATTTCGAACGACGCGATCTTGTAGGCCGGCACGTCGAGCCGCTCCAACATCTCCACGGCGGTCGGATCGAATGGCGAGGAGAACACGTGGACGCCAAGTTCCTCGCCCTTGGCGAACAGCGCCTCGTGCCAGCCCCACGGGGTATAGGCTTCGTCATAAAGGTCGTAAAGCCGTCGACCGTGCCAGAGCCCGCCGGAAATGGTGAAACCGGGGCCGTCAAAATCGAGTGTGATCGTATCGGCGGTGTAGGTCTGCAGCTTGACTGCGTCGGCACCCGCCGCCGCCGCCGCCGCGAGCAGATCCAATGCACGCCCGATATCGCCGTTATGGTTGCCCGACATCTCGGCCACCACGTAGGGGGGCTCTCCAGGCCCGATGGCCCGGCCCTTGAACGATACGGTATTAGCCATGGCTGCGACTCGAGTTCCCGGTTTCAGACATCATCATTAGCCCAGGCGGGTTAAACAACTCTGAACATGGCGCCGATCAGGGATCGAGCGCCCAAACGGTCATGCCATCTTCGTCCGCGACACGCCGCATGCCAAGCTTCTCGGCCATCCGGAGCGACGCCGGGTTGCCCGGCTTGATCTCGGCGCGCACCGGGGCAGCCAGTTCGCGGATCATGGCGCCGACCATGCGGAAGCCGGCGTTCTGGCCGCGCGCCTCAGGCGCGACGGTCCACGACAACAGCCAATGCCCACCCCGCCGGTCGGCACGGACGGACCCGACCGCTAGATTGCCCTCCATGGCGATCCGAAGGTGCATCTCCGGATCGGCCAGGACACGCCGAAGCCAAGCTTGATGATCCGCCAACGGCACTTCCGCCTCGGATTTCGACTGTCGCCGAGCCTCCGGGTCGTTGCGCCAGGCCAAAAGGCGTTCGGCATCCTCCATCTTGGCCGGCCGCAATCTGAGAGGTTGATCAGCCATTTTCGAGCGCCTTTACCACCCTGAGACAGCCGCCGCCGTCACAGACCGCCGCCGCCGCGGCGGAAGCCGTCACGACCACATGCGTATCGGCGAGCATGTCGGTGATCGCTTTTCCCAACGCGCCCTCGTAGCAGTCGGCACCGCCGATGACACACGCCGCACCGGCAT
>JAYNJY010000077.1:4109-6789 GCA_038110665.1 Rhodospirillaceae bacterium
CGGCGGCAACGGCAGCCTGGTTGTCGGCGACCACCACGATCAAGGCCGGCAGGCCAAGCGCGCAGCGTTCCCAACTGGTGGTTCCGCCGGCGCCGATTGCGAGATCGGCATCGGCCATCAAGGTTGCCATGTCTTCGACGTCGCTCAACACCCGGACCAGCGGGCCGACCTCAGCCGCTGCGGCGTGGATGCGCGCCATTCCGCGTCCGCCTCCGCCAATGACGACATCGACATGGCCGTCATAGCCGATGGCGGAAAGCGCATGCAGCGTACGCAATGCTAGCTCGTTGAGATCGGCCATGCCGAACGACACGAGGATCCGCCCGATCCCGTTTCGGGACCGGCGCTGGGCGAGGACGCGGTCTCGCATAATCGCGAATTCGGGCCTGAGCGGGGCATAAGCCGGGCCGAGCAGCAGCCGGCAGTCCGCCGGAACCAGGCCGGCATAGGCCGCGGCGTCGCGCCCGAGGTTTTGGTCCAACAGCAGATCGGCGTCGTGTTGGCGGTCGGCCAGGTCGTCGATGACCAGCACCCTGTCGGCAAAGCCGCGGCATGCCGTTTCAAATTCGGCGCCGCGACCATAGTGATCGACCACCACCAGATCGCAACGCCGGCCACCTAGAGCGCCGGCCATCGCTTCGGCCTCGGTCGCGGCATTGCCCGAAAGCTGCACGCAGTCGATCTCGCGGAGCGCAGCCCGACGGACGGTCTGCAGCGTGTCGGGACCGACGGCGAAGCGGCATTGCCAACCGCCCTCGGTCATCGCCTGGGCCAGGGTCAGGCAACGCATGGCGTGGCCGCCGCCGATCTTCGAGCTCGCATCGAAGCGAAACATGGCGATGGGTGCGCGAGCCGTCATGCTCAGCTTTCCTGCATCGACTTCTTCAGGCCTTCGAGACGGTCCTGGCCGGCATTGATCGCGGCAAGCGCCGGGTCGGCCTCGACGATCGCCAGCGGTACAGTGTAAGGCCAGCTCTCCGGCCCGTCACCCGGCAGGCGCGGCCATAACGCGCGGAGGAATTCCAGGTCGCGGTCGTTGTCGAGGGTCCAGCGATGGTGCTCGACACCACCGCCGGGACCGGCGACGTTCGCCTTGCGCACGTGGGGATTTTCACGCACCCAAGGCAGAACATGCTCGCGTTGGAACTTCTTTTCCGCCTCGGCATTGGCACGGTCGAGCCAGGTGAAGCTGACGGCCTCGCAATCGAGGCCATGCGGCCAACTCGGCGGCATGTTGATACAGGCGAAATCGGTGCCGCCCTCTGTCACTTCCGCCAGCACGCGTGCGCAAATCGCCGGATCGATCAACGGGCAATCGGACGTGACCCGCAAAATCGTCTCGGTCCCGAGCATCTTCGCCGCGCCATGGTAGCGCGCCAGCACGTCATCCTCGTCGCCCTGAAAGACGTGGACGCCGAGCGCCTCGGCGGCCGCGATGAGCGGCGCGCAATCGGGCGTCTTGGGAACGGCGCAACAGACCGCGTCCGCCCCGGCGATCGCCTTACAACGGGTGAGCACGTGTGCGAGTACGCTGCGCCCGCCCAAATCCATCAGGACCTTGCCCGGCAGCCGGGTCGAGGCCATGCGAGCCTGGACGATGACCGCCGCCTTCATCCGCCGATGCCGAGAACGTCGGCCAGTGCTTGGACCACGTGATCGACGTCATCGTCCCCCATCGAGGCGAACAGCGGCAGGCTCAAGGCGCGCTCGTAGTAGGCATCGGCGCCGGGCAGGTTCATCTCGCCGTAGCGCTTCTGGAAATAGGGCTGACGGTGCAGTGGGATGTAGTGAACCTGGGTGCCGATGCCTTGTGCCTGCAACGCGCGCATGACGTCGGCACGGGTGACACCGCAGGCATCGAAATCAATTTGCACGACACAAAGATGCCAGGCTGGATCGCAACCGGGCGAGACTTTCAGAGGACGGACGTTGGGCGCCAATGCCTGCAGGCGCTGGCGGTACTGCACCATGAGTTCGATGCGGCGCGCGAGAAAGCGGCTCAGCTTCTTAAGCTGGCTGAGGCCGAGCGCACAGTGCAGCGCGCTGGCGCGGTAATTGAAACCGAGGTCGGCCATCTCGTAGTACCATGGGTTCGGCTGGCCGTCGGCGCCGAAGGCCTGGTCCTTGAATTCGAAGCTATCGGGATCGCGCGTCATGCCGATATTTCGGAGCGTGCGCAGTTTGGCCGCCAGTTCGCCGTCGTTGGTGGTGATCGCACCGCCCTCGCCCATGGCAACGGTCTTGACCGGATGGAACGAGAAGATGGTGGCGTCGGCGTAAGCGTTGGACCCGACCGGCACCATGGCGTTGCCGGGACCCAGGTGATAGCCGCCGAGCGCATGGCAGGCGTCCTCGAGCATCAGCAGATTGTTGGCGCCGGGAACGGCGGTCAGCGCCGCCATGTCGACGGTGTGGCCGTTGACGTGAACCGGGATCGCCATGCGCGCGGCGCCGCCCGCCGCCGCCATGGCGCGTTCAAGCGTCTCGGCGGTCATCAGACCGGTATCGGGATCGACATCGGCGAACTGGACCTCGGCACCGGCATAGAGCGCCGTGTTGGCACTGGCCAGAAACGTGATCGCCGGCACGATGGCGACATCACCCGGCTTCAGCCCCATGGCGAGCCCGGCGATGTGCAGTGCCGCCGTGCCACTGGAGACGCTGATCGCGTGTTCGGCGC
>JAYNJY010000077.1:6799-10040 GCA_038110665.1 Rhodospirillaceae bacterium
AATCCGCCTCGAACGCGTCGACGACGGGCCCCGTGGTCAGGAAGTCGCTTTTCAGCACCTCGGCGACGGCGGCGATGTCGTCGTCCTCGATCAATTGCCGGCCATACGGAAGGAACGGCCTTGTCATGGGAAGCTGCCGATCAGGCCGTGGACTTGGACTGGGCGATCAGTTCCCGCAGTCCGTCGGCGTCGAGCCATTCGGTGTTGTTATCGCTGGAATAGCGGAAGCCGTCTTCCACCGGCTTAGCGCCGTCGCGCAGCACATGGTCGGTCCAGGCGGCCGGGCTCGGTTCGATAACGAAGCGGTCGGGAAACTCGACGGTATTGCGCGCGTCGTCCTCGGTGATCATCACCTCGTGCAGCTTCTCGCCCGGGCGGATACCGATGACCTTCTGCTTGATGCCGGGCGACATGGCTTCCGCCAGGTCGGTTATCTTCATGCTAGGAATCTTGGGAATAAAAATTTCGCCGCCACGCATCATGTCGAGGCAGGAGAGCACGAACTCGACTCCGTGTTGCAGCGTGATCCAGAACCGCGTCATGCGCGCGTCGGTGATCGGCAGTTCCGCCGCGCCATTGGCGATCAGGCGCTGGAACAGCGGCACGACGCTACCGCGCGAACCGACGACATTGCCGTAGCGCACGCAACTGAACACCGTGCCGCCCTCGCCGCTGAGCTGGTTGGAGGCGACGAAGATCTTGTCCGACGCCAACTTGGAAGCACCGTAGAGGTTGATCGGATTGCACGCCTTGTCGGTCGAGAGCGCAAGCAAACGCTCGACGCCGAGCGTGATGCAGGCCATGACCAGGTTTTCGGCGCCAAGCACATTGGTATGGATACATTCGGTCGGGTTGTATTCGGCCGCCGGCACCTGTTTCAGCGCCGCCGCGTGAACCACCGTGTCGATGCCTCGAAGCGCCATCTTGAGGCGCTCCAGGTCGCGCACGTCGCCCAGGAAGTAGCGCAAAGAGCGATGTTCCTTGGGATCGAACCGCTGTTGCATCTCGAACTGCTTGAGTTCGTCGCGCGAATAGATGACGAGCCGCTTCGGCTTGTAGTTCTTGAGAACGTTGGCGACGAAACATTGCCCGAAAGAACCGGTGCCACCGGTGATCAGGATGGATTTACCATCAAGCGTCTTCGATACGTCGAAAGTCACGGCCGATTCCCCGCGCAGTTGTTCGAATTCCCAACCAATGGCCCCAGTGCCGGGGCCAAATCAATTGGCCGTCTCGGAACTTTCGTCCTCGACATCGAACTGCCCCGCCTTGACGTTGTCCACGGTCCGCTGCAGGAGCGACGTCGCGCCTTCCTGGCCGAATACCTTGACCAACTTGTTGGTGGTCGCTGACAACGCGATCATGCCCATGGCGTCCTCGTTTACCCCGCGCGCGACCGCCTCGTCCCACATCGCGATAAACCAGTCGATGGCAATCGCCATCTGCTCATCGTCACTCAGTTCCTTCGGCTTGTCCGACATCTCTTGCCCTCACCTTCGGCTGCATCCCACCGCAAGCTGTCCCCCGGGTTAGCCCACGAATTGTCCCCCGGATCGTCCCGCGGACTGTCCCTTGGGCGCCAGCATTGGCGCCGCATGAAACTGACACCAAACTGCTTAAGGAATGATTATGCCATTGGCATATCCGCACCACCACCCAAAAGCCGGCCATTACGGATTTTCCAACGCGCGCACGGCAACGATAAATCCCGTGCATTCGCGGTCCGGAACGGCAGCCATTTCCAGCTTTTCGACGCGGAAACCGTTTTCCGTAAGAAGCTTGCGGAACGGATGCATGATCAGGAAATCCGGCGGCGTGCGGATGATCGGCCGCTCGCCCTCGATGTTCATGATGTCGTCGCAGATCACCAGCGTTTCGACGCGCCCCCGCAGGAAACGGAAGCAGGCGGCAACATCGTCCGGATGGAGGATCATGAACAGGCGGCTGACCACGCAAACGTGAATTCGATCCGGCGGAGCCACACGTCCAGCGATCAGGTCCTCGGTCGCACCGACCATGATCTCGGCCCAAGGGTGCAGCGTGCGACCGTGACCAGCCACCTGGGCGTTTGGTTCCAGGCCGGAAAACCGGATCCGCGAGCGGAGGTCGGCGGCCAGGGCGTCCCGCGCCATCGCCAGATTGAACCCGGCCAAACAACCGACCTCGAAAACAAAACAGTCATCATGCTCGGCGAACCGCCTGGTGACTGCCTCTGCCGTCAACGCCGCCAACTGGTGACGATCGGGAAGATCCGCCCACGCCGCATGAGAGCTATCGACGGTCGCGGTGTCCAAATTGCCCCAGTAATGTCGGTATTTTTGGACCACGGCGTCGTAGCTTGCAGCTAGCGATCCGTCAGCACGGGCGGCTTCCGCCTTGGTCCGGCAATTATCCAGGGAATGCAGTTTCGATACCCGGTCGCGTTTGAAGGCGGATGCGCGCTGGAGCAATCTGTCGGCCTCGACCAGATCGCCGGCCTCGAAATCCGCCCGCGCACGCGACACGTAATGGCCGACGACGGCCGCCTCGCCACCTTGCAGCGTCTCGAGATACGTAGCCACGTCGAGCCAATCCGGATCGCCGCTCAGTAATTCCTGAAGTGCTGCGCGCGCGAGCTTGTAACCCTCGTCGTCAATCAGCCCCTCGCCCCAGAACCGCGTCGCCACCTCTTCGTTATCGTTGATGTACGCGACCAACCCCGAGGGGTGGAAAACGTAGGCGGCATTCGGATATTTCGCGCGCATCGTGGCGCAGGTGTCCATCGCCTGGAATCGCAGGTTCGCGGCATTGGGGTCGCCCTGAACGCAGGCGCGAACGAACGCTACCGCAGGCGCGATATCCCGGTCGAATTCGTTGGGAAGATCGAGATTGGCCTGAACCAAATCTTATTACTCTCGGCGACCTGCGTGCTCGGCGGAAAAGCCCAAAACCCAGTCATGAAGCTGTGATTTTGGTAAATTTCAGGTTAAATTCGGCTTCCGAGTGCGAGAATCGCGCGGCCGGCCGATCCAACCGGCTTCTACGAAAATGGACAAGGAGGCGCAGCTGCATAGCGGATGTGCCTACCATCGCCACAGCCATTTCGATCAACAGTTCCGGCGAGACGGTGCTGCTCGTCGGCGCCGGCGGAAATTGTGTCAACGGGCTGTCACTCGACGACCCGCTCTCGCCCGGCATTCTAGCCGAGGTTCAGGTTCGGCTCGGCGCCACCGACGCCAAGACAGCCCTTTCCATCGCCATA
>JAYNJY010000077.1:10050-11996 GCA_038110665.1 Rhodospirillaceae bacterium
TCGGCAACGGCATCGTCGGCTTGCTAAAGGCCTTGAAATCGTCCGCCGAACTCCCCGGCCACAAATCCCTGGTATCCAACCTGACCGATCTCACCATCAACGGCACGCGGATTTTGCGGCTCAATCTGCATGTCGACACCAACCGTACGATCAGCCTGATTGACGGCTTGGTCGCGAAATCCGGCCACAAGAACGCCAACTTAATCTCCTCGTACAGCCCCAACATGCGTATAAGCAAGACCCGCTTCGGCGGCTCGATCGACGTCGCCCCGCAACCGCTCGACAGTACCGGCCTCAATCTCGTCGACATAACGCTGCTGACATACATCGGCGCGGACGACGCGCTGAGCCGCATCGAGACTGACATCAACACCGAGGCGCGGCGCGGCGGCAGCCAAGTATCGCTGCAGCGCGCTATTGCGTTGGGCAATTTCAGCGATCAGATGCTGTCGTCGCTGGTTGCCAGCCTGCGGGGCGACGGTCTGCCACTGGAAACCCTAGTCAACATCGTCGGCTGACCGGCTAAGGTCGGCAGCCCAAGTTTCGACCGCCCGCTAGCGTTCGCCCGTGCTCTTTTCAATCCGTGCCGCGGTGATGGCTATCCAGCCGCGCGACCAGTCAACTTCGTCAGTTCGTCCCGGATTGCAGAAACGACACCTTGCCAACGGCCCGGTGTGTCCTGCCGGAACAAACGAAGCGACGGATACCACGGGCTGTCGGCACGGTCGTTCATCCAGAGAAACCCGGTCGGCTGCGACATCATCCCCCAGGCGGTGCGCCCGAGCGCACCGGCCAGGTGCAAGATCGACGTATCTACCGAGATCACCAGGTCCAGTGCCGTCACCGAAGCTGCGGTGTCGCCGAAATCGGAAAATTCGTCGGTCAAATCGACAATCCTGTCATTACCGAGTTCCGCCAATTGCTCCCGCCTGGGACCGACCTGCAGGCTGAAGAAGGAAATATCAGGGACTTCGAACAGCGGCGCCAACAAGCCGAGATCGATCGAGCGCTTTTCGTTGTCGACCCGGGTCGGGCTGCCGGCCCAGGCAAAACCGACCTTGAGACCTTCCGCCGCCGCGATCTGCGGGGCGGGCTTGGTTCCCGCCGGCACCGTCAAGTATGGCACATCGGCCGGTACGGTATCGAGCTCCGTCGCGAAGGCGAACGGCAGGCTCATGAGCGGTATCTGATAGTCGCAATCTGGCACCGCGTCGCCGAGATCGATGAGATCCGCGGCACCCTCGAGCGTGGCGAACAGACGGCGGAGTTGCGGCCGGCACTCCAACACGACGCGGGCACCTTTGGCCGCGACAAGCGGAATGAAGCGACAGAATTGAAGGTTGTCGCCGAAGCCCTGCTCAGTGTGAACGAACAACGTCTTGCCGTCGAGCGGTTCACCAATCCAGGCCGGCGCCTCGAAATCGCGCCGGAAATCCGCGAACGTGGGCATCTGCCAGCGCCACTCGTACTCGCGCCATCCGGTCTTGTAGTCGCCGTGCTGGAGCGCGGCCAACGCTAGGTTCCAATGGAGATCAACGCTGTCGGGCTGGAACGCGAGCGCCTTTTGCAGTCGTGCCAAGGCCTCCTCGGTGCGGCCGAGCGATTGTAGCGCGCTGGCGTGATTGCAGAGCGCGTCGACATAGTCGGGGCGCAGGTTCAGCGCGCACTCGAACCGCGGCAGGCTCTCTTCGAGCCGGTCGGCCATCATCAGCGCGTTGGCCAGGTTGAAATGCTTTTCGGGGTTTTTCGCGTCCGCCATGAGGGCCGCGCGATAGGACTCGACCGCCTTGCCAAATTCGCCCAGGTCCATATAGGCGTTGCCTAGGTTGTAGTTGGCATTAGAGTGGCCGGGCGCCAGTCGGAGCGCCTGTTCGTAGCAGGGCACCGCGTCCTCGATCCGGCCGAGCCCGAGCAACGCATTGCCTTTGTTGACTAAGGCCTCGGGG
>JAYNJY010000078.1:0-11995 GCA_038110665.1 Rhodospirillaceae bacterium
GGCCCAATCGGCCGCGCCCGCGCCCGCCGCGCAGCCGGCGGCCGGCGCTTTGCCCGCTGGTTCGGCCAGGGACCAGTACACCTACGCCTTCAACCTGCTGCGCCAGACCAACTACGATCAGGCCGAGATCGCGCTCAAGGAATTCATCAAGTCGCACGGCGACAATCCGCTCGCCGGCAACGCGCGCTACTGGCTCGGCGAGACATTCTACGTGCGCGTTGACTACCAGCAGGCGGCACAGGTGTTCTTCGAGGGGTTCCAGGCCGATCCCAAGGGCGCCAAGGCGCCGGACATGCTGTTGAAGCTCGGCATGTCGTTGGCCCAGCTCGGCAAGAAGAAGGAAGCCTGCGCCACCTACGACAAGGTGGCCGCCGATTTCGGCAAATCCGCCGCCCGCATCAACACGGCGCTCGCCCGCGAACGGGAGCGGGCCGGCTGCAAGTAGGCGGGCGTTGGCGGCTCCGATCACGGCGGAGACGTTCCGGCGCCTGATGGCGCCGTTCGAACCATTCGAGACAAAACCACATCTCGCCGTCGGCGTTTCCGGCGGCGGCGACAGCATGGCGCTGGCGCTGCTCGGCGACGCCTGGGCGCGGGCGCGCGGCGGCCGTGTCACGGCACTCGGCGTCGACCACGGCCTGCGCCCGGGTTCGGCCGCCGAGACCGATCAGGTTGCCGGCTGGCTTGCGGCGCGCGGCATCGCCTATCAGCGGCTCGCCTGGGTCGGGCCGAAACCCGACACCGGCATCCAGGACGCGGCGCGCCAGGCGCGTTACCGGCTGCTCGAGGACTGGTGTCGCCGGAACGACGTGCTGCATCTGCTGATCGCCCACACCATCGAAGACCAGGCCGAGACGCTGGTGATCCGCCTCGGCCGCGGCAGCGGACCGGACGGCCTCGCGGCCATGAGCGCGGTGCGCGAGCTCGACCATTGCCGGTTGCTCCGGCCGCTGCTCGGCATCGGCCGTGCGGCGCTGCGACAACATCTCGACAACCTCGGCCAGCCCTGGATCGAAGATCCGTCCAACGCCGATCCGCGTTTCGCGCGGCCGAAGCTGCGCCGCCAGATGGCGGGCGAGCGCGGCGACGACGGCCTGGCCGACCCGGCCAAGTTGGCGGAAAGCGCCAGGCGTTACGGCCTTGCCCGCATCGTGCTCGAGCGCGAGACCGACCGGTTGCTGGCGCGGACCTGCCGCTTCGATGGCGCCGGCTTCGCTTCCGTCGAACTCGCCGGCCTGACCGGTGCCATGGAAGACCTCGCCGTGCGCGCGCTCGGGCGCGTGCTCTCGGCGGTCGGTGGATTGGCGTTTCCACCCCGTCGCGCCCGCGTCGAACGGCTGCTGGGCGAGCTTGCCGCCGGCGGCGACGCGGCGCCGGGCTTCACCCTCGGCCGCTGCCAGATCGCCGTCGCGGGAAGGCGCATCGATTTCTTCCGCGAACGGCGCAACGCGCCCGAATGGGTCGTCCATCTGCCCGGCGAGCGCCTCGCGTGGGACCGCCGGTTCGAGGTGGCGTTCGGCCAGCGGCCGGAAACCGCCGGCCCGGGTCTCGGATTGCGCGCGCTGGCGCCGGACGATTGGCAGACCATCCAGGATGAACGCCCGGCCCTGGCCGAGGCCCGGCCGATGCCGTTGGCGGCGCTTTGGGGCCTGCCGGCGTTGGCCGATGACCATGGCATTTTCGCCGTTCCGCATCTAAAATACGTTCGGGACAATGGCTCGCCGGTCGAAGACGATCCCGCTGGCCGCGAAAAAGGCAGCGCAAGCGGGCTCAACTTGGTACGATTTCGGCCGGCGACGGCGGCCTCGGCCGCGGGTTTCCAAGTCGCCTGAACGGCCCGGAAACTTGTTGCGAAACCGGGTTTGCGTACTATGTCTATGGGGTGGCCCCGCTGGGCGCCCGGGCGCCTGAGGCGGGCGTTTGATCTATGGAAAGGACGACGGCGTGAATTTCAACAGGAACCTGGCACTTTGGGTGGTTATCGGCCTTCTGGTCTTCGCCCTGTTCAACCTGTTCCAGGGATCGAGCACCCGGGCGCCGCACAACGCGCTGGCGTTCTCCGATTTCGTCGCCGCCGTGAAAGCCGGCGAGGTCGCCAACGTCAAGATCCAGGGCAACGCCATCTCCGGCAACTTCCGTGACGGCCGCCACTTCCAGACCTATGCGCCGAACGACCCGAACCTGGTCAAGACGCTCACCGACCAGGGCGTGAAAATCGCCGCCGCGCCCTCCGACGAGGGTACGCCGACGCTGTTCTCGATCCTGATCTCGTGGTTCCCGATGCTGCTGCTGATCGGGGTGTGGATATTCTTCATGCGCCAGATGCAGTCGGGCGGCGGCAAGGCCATGGGCTTCGGCAAGTCGAAGGCGCGCATGCTGACCGAGAAGGCTGGCCGCGTCACCTTCGAGGACGTCGCCGGCATCGACGAGGCCAAGCAGGAACTGGAAGAGATCGTCGAGTTCCTCAAGGACCCGCAGAAATTCCAGCGCCTCGGCGGCAAGATCCCGAAAGGCTGTCTGCTCGTCGGCCCTCCGGGCACCGGCAAGACGCTGCTCGCCCGCGCCATCGCCGGCGAGGCCAACGTGCCGTTCTTCACCATTTCCGGCTCCGACTTCGTCGAGATGTTCGTCGGCGTCGGCGCCAGCCGCGTGCGCGACATGTTCGAGCAGGGCAAGAAGAATGCGCCCTGCATCATCTTCATCGATGAAATCGACGCCGTTGGCCGCCATCGCGGCGCCGGCCTCGGCGGCGGTAATGACGAACGCGAGCAGACCCTCAACCAGTTGCTGGTCGAGATGGACGGCTTCGAATCGAACGAGGGCGTCATCCTGATCGCGGCGACCAACCGGCCGGACGTGCTCGACCCGGCGCTGCTGCGCCCGGGCCGCTTCGACCGCCAGGTGGTGGTGCCGAACCCGGACATCCTCGGCCGCGAGAAGATCCTCAAGGTGCACATGAAGAAGGTGCCGCTGGCGCCCGACGTGGACGCCCGCACCATCGCGCGCGGCACGCCCGGATTCTCCGGCGCCGATCTCGCCAACCTGGTCAACGAGGCGGCGCTGTTGGCCGCGCGCGCGACCAAGCGCGTCGTCACCATGGCCGACTTCGAGGCCGCCAAGGACAAGGTGATGATGGGCGCCGAGCGCCGTTCCATGGTGATGAGTGAGGAAGAGAAGAAGCTCACCGCCTACCATGAGGCCGGTCACGCCCTGGTCACGCTGTTCATGCCGAAGACCGACCCGCTGCACAAGGTCACCATCATCCCGCGCGGCCGCGCGCTCGGCGTCACCATGAGCCTGCCGGAACGCGACCAGTTGTCGCAGTCCGAAATGCAGCTCAAGTCGCGCCTCGCCATCATGTACGGCGGGCGTATCGCCGAGGAACTGGTGTTCGGTCGCGACAACATCACGACGGGTGCCGGCAACGACATTCAGCAGGCGACGAACATCGCACGGCGCATGGTCACCGAGTTCGGTTTCTCCGACAAGCTCGGGCCGCTGCGCTACGCCGACAACGAAGAAGAGGTGTTCCTCGGCCACTCCGTGGCGCGTCAGAAGCACATGTCGGACGCCACCGCGGCGATGATCGACGCCGAGGTGCGGCGCCTGATCGAGGAGGCGGAAACCGCCGCGCGCCAGATCATCACCGAGCGCCGCGACCAGCTCGAGACCATCGCCCAGGGCCTGCTCGAATACGAGAGCCTGAGCGGCGAGGAGATCAAGACGCTGCTCGATGGCGGCGAGGTCGTGCGCAAGGACGACGACGTGATGCCGCCGCAGGGTGGACGCAAGGCTTCGGTGCCGACCTCCGGTGCGGTCAAGACCGACGGCAAGAAGGACGGCGGGCCGGGTCTTGGCGCCAAGCCGCAGCCGGAAGGTTGACCGTGCTGCCGCATAGGCGCCGCCGTGCGTGACCGACGCAATTCCAAATCCGATGCAAGGGCCGGCGAGCTTCGCCGGCCTTTCGCTCGCGCGGCCCCGCGTGATGGGCATCGTCAACGTCACGCCGGACAGCTTTTCCGACGGCGGCGAGGCGTTTCAGAGGGTTGACGCGGTCGCGCGCGGGCTCGCGATGCGGGCCGCCGGCGCCGATATCCTCGACGTCGGCGGCGAATCGACCCGGCCCGGCGCCGATCCGGTTTCCGTTGACGACGAACTCGCGCGCGTCATTCCGGTCGTCGAGCGCCTCGCCGGCGAAGGCGCCCTGGTCTCCATCGACACGCGCCACGCCGCGGTGATGCAGGCCGCCATCGGGGCGGGCGCCAGGATCGTCAACGACGTCACCGCGCTCACCGGCGACACCGACGCCTTGGCTGCCGTCGTCCAGGCGGGCGTGGGGGTCAGCGTCGTGCTCATGCACATGCAGGGCGAACCGCGCACTATGCAGCTCAATCCGACCTACGTCGATGCGCCGGTCGACATCCGCGACTTTCTCGCCGAACGTATCGCGGTTTGCGAGCGCGCCGGCATCGCGCGTGCGCGCATCGCCGTCGATCCCGGCATCGGTTTCGGCAAGACGCTCGAACACAACCTGGAAATCCTGGCGCGCATGGACGCGTTCCACGCGCTCGGTTGCGCCGTCGTGCTCGGCGCCTCGCGCAAGAGCTTCATCGGCACGTTGTCGGGCGAAAAGGCAGCCGGCCGGCGCGCGCCGGGCTCGGTCGCGGCGGCGCTGGCAGCGCGTGCCCGCGGCGTGCAGATTTTTCGTGTCCACGACGTCGCCGAAACGGCCCAGGCGTTGGCTGTATGGGAGGCGATTGCCGGGCGTTCCCCGGCATCACGATCTTAATAGGCTGATTTCAAGAGCCAATTTTTGCCGACGGCAGAAAAGCCACAGCCGCGCATAAAAATTTCCAAATGCGAATAATTCCTACTTGTATTATCTGGCTGTGTCGTTTAAACTTGCAAATGCGAGCCATTCGCAAATAAATCGAATGTCTCGTGCCGCCTAACTGCATAAGCGCCCGACGCCGGGCCGATCGCCGGTTTTCTCGCCACGGAACTGGCGACCGGCATGAAGGCGCTCGACGAGTTGAAGCTCCGGCGCGTCGTCGGGCGCAAGGGCCAGGCGGTATCGACCCGGGCCGAGAATTGGCGGAGCGCCCGCTCGCTCGCCAACATCCGCATCAGCCTGGAGAGCTTCGCCGCGCTCTATGCCGCCCTCGTCGAGACGGCCGAACTCGGCAAACAGGATCGCGCCCGCGCCAAGTTCGTTGCCGGCCAGGTCGAGCAGGTCATCGGCCAGGCCAAGGCACTCGGGCCGTCGTTGGCAAAGGTGGCGGAGACGGAGCAGGGCGTGGCGCAATTGCGCGGCCTCGCCGCTGGCGTCGAAGACCTGTTCGAGGTCACCGCCGGTTTCCTCGCCGACGTGATGAAATTGCAGATGGGGTTCAACAGTCTCGATGGCGATTGAACGGAGAGGCTTCCTGACGGCGACGACGGCGGGCCTGGGCGCACTGGCGCTATCCCGCTTCGTCGCTGCCGGCATTGCCGGCCGGCCGAGGCTCGCCGGTTGTTTCCGCGACACGGAAGGCGATCATCTCGCCATGCTTTCGGATGATGGCATCGCTGTCGCGCGCGTGCGCCTGCCCGGGCGCGGCCACGGCATGGCGCAACGGCCGCTGACCGGCGAGGTCGTCGTCTTCGCCCGCCGGCCGGGCACCTTCGCGCTCGCGCTCGATCCTGAGAGCAGCGAAATCGTGGCGCGCATCGATAGCATCGCCGGGCACCATTTCCAGGGGCATGGCGCGTTCTCGGCCGACGGCCGCTACCTGTTCACCGCCGAGAACCACTACGCCAAGGAGGGCAGGGGCGTCGTCGGCAACCACGACGCCGCCGACGGCTACAAGCGCGTCGGCCGGTTCGACGCGCACGGCGTTGGCATCTGCGACCTGGCGCTGATGCCGGACGGCAAGACGCTGGCTTTGGCCAACGGCGGCATCCTGACCCATCCCGGCTCGGGCCGTGCAAAGTTGAATCTGGCCACCATGATCCCCTCGCTCGCCTACGTCGAGACAGCCTCGGGCCGGCTCTTGGCCGATTACCGCTTGGCGCCCGAGTCGCACCAAGCCTCGATCCGGCACATGGCGGTGAACGCCGAGGGTACGGTCGTCGTCTTCCAGTACGCGGGTGCCAAGACCTGGCTGGTGCCGCTGGTCGGCATTCATGCCGGCGAGGATGCGATCCAGTTGCCGGCGGCGCCGGAGGCCGTCACCGCGCACATGCGCCATTACTGCGGCTCGGTCGCGTCCGAACCCGCCGGGCGCCGGTTCGCGGTGACTTCGCCGCGCGGCAACCTCGCCACCTTCTGGGACGCGGCCGAACGCAAATTCCTCGCCGCCGCCGAGATCGCCGACGTCTGCGGCGCCGCCGCGGCCGGGCGCGACGGCCGGTTTTATCTGGCGAGCGGCGCCGGTGGCATGGTCGATGCCTTGGCGGCAGAGGGCAGGGCGCGACCGCTCGCCGCCGCCTGGCTCGGCTGCGTCAAATGGGACAACCATCTGCTCGCGCTCGCACCTCTCCCGGCTTGAAAAAGCTTTATTAAGAAAGATTCCGTAATAAAAAGTGACGCCATCCGGCCGGGTGCCGGAGATATAATTCACGCATTCCAGACTCGTTGGACGATTTCATGACGCGAAAGTACTTCGGCACCGACGGCATCCGCGGCACCGCCAACACTGAACCGATGACCGCCGAAACCGCGCTTCGCATCGGCATGGCCGCCGGCGCGCACTTCACCAACGGCGATCACCGTCACCGCGTCGTCATCGGCAAGGACACGCGGCTGTCGGGCTACATGCTGGAGCCGGCGCTGACGGCGGGCTTCGTTTCCGTCGGCATGGACGTGGTGCTGGTCGGGCCGATGCCGACGCCGGCCATCGCCATGCTGGTGCGTTCGCTCCGCGCCGACTTGGGCGTCATGCTGTCGGCCTCGCACAATCCCTACCAGGACAACGGCATCAAGTTCTTCGGCCCGGACGGCTATAAGCTCTCCGACGAGGTCGAGGCGGCGATCGAGAAGAGCCTCGACGGCGGCCTCGAACGGTTCCGCACCGCGCCGGAACGCCTCGGGCGCGCACGCCGGCTCGATGACGTGGTCGGCCGCTACACCGAATTCGTCAAGCGCACCTTCCCGCGCGGCCTCAGCCTGGAAGGGCTCAAGGTCGTCATCGACTGCGCCAACGGCGCCGCCTACAAGGTCGCGCCGGAAGTGCTGTGGGAACTGGGCGCCGAGGTCATTCCGGTCGGCATCGAGCCCGACGGCTTCAACATCAACCGCGGCTGCGGTTCGACCGACACCGCCTACATGCGCGAGCAGATCGTCGCGCACGGCGCCGACATCGGTCTCGCGCTCGATGGCGACGCCGACCGACTGATCGTCGCCGACGAGCGCGGCCAGGCCATCGACGGCGACCAGATCATGGCGGTCATCGCCGAGCGCTGGGCGGCGACCGGCGAGCTTGCCGGCGGCGGCGTGGTCGCGACGGTGATGTCGAACCTGGGGTTGGAGCGCCATCTCGATGCGCGTGGATTGCAACTGGTGAGGACGCAGGTCGGCGACCGCTATGTCGTCGAGCGCATGCGCGCCAGCGGCTACAACCTGGGCGGCGAGCAGTCCGGCCATATCGTGCTCGGCGACTACGCCACCACTGGCGACGGCCTGATCGCCGGCCTGCAGGTGCTGGCCGCCGTGGTCGAGGGCGGCAAGGCGGCGAGCGAGACCTGCCGGCGCTTCGAGCCGCTGCCGCAGCTGATGCAGAACGTCCGCGTCAACGGCGGGGTCGCCATGGAAGCGGCCGGCGTCAAGGCCGCCATCGCCGATGGCGAGGCGCGCCTGGGCGAGGCCGGTCGGCTCCTGATCCGCAAGTCCGGCACGGAACCCGTGGTCCGCGTCATGGCCGAGGGCGAGGACGCGGCGCTGATCGCCGCCGTGGTCGGCGACATCGCCGAAGCCATCCGCCAGGCCGCCGGCCACTGATCGACGCATGCGCGGCCGTGTCCTGATCATCGCCGGCTCCGATTCCGGCGGCGGCGCCGGCATCCAGGCCGACATCAAGACGGTGACCGCCTTGGGCGGCTACGCCATGACCGCGATCACCGCGCTGACCGCGCAGAACACGAAGGGTGTCAGCGCCATCCACGAGGTCCCGGCCGAGTTCGTCACCGAGCAGATTGCCCAGGTGATGACCGACATCGGCGCCGACGCCATCAAGATCGGCATGCTCGGCAACGCCGAGGTCGTCGGTGCGGTCGCCAAGGCGCTCGAAGAACTGGCACCCGGCGTGCCGGTGGTGCTCGACCCGGTGATGGTGGCCAAGGGCGGTGCCGCGCTGCTCGCCCGCGCGGCGGAGACGGCGCTTCGAGATAAACTGATCGGCCGTGCAGCGTTGTTGACGCCGAACGTTCCCGAGGCCGAGGTTCTCGCTGGTGAACGCATCGCCAAGCCGCACGATCTTGAACGGCTCGGCCGCAGGCTGCTCTACATGGGTGCCGGCGCGGTGCTGATGAAGGGCGGTCACATGCAGGGCGCCGAGGTCGTCGACGTGCTGGTCACCGAGAACCACGTCGAGCGATTCTCCGGCCCACGCGTGGATACCCGCCACACCCACGGCACCGGCTGCACCCTGGCGTCGGCGTGTGCCGTCGGTGTCGCCCAGGGGCTGGGGCTGCACGACGCGGTCAAGCGCGCATGGGCATACGTGCAGCGCGCCATCGAGACCGCGCCGGGCTACGGTCAGGGCCACGGCCCGCTCAATCACGGGCATTCGATTCCGGATTAAGCGCCGTCATGACCGGGCTCGACCCCGCCATCCACGTCTTGGCGAAGCTCTGGACCCCCGGGTCAGGCCCGGGGGTGACGGGATGTTTCAAATCCCACTCGGCCCCGAGCCCGGGCCGGCACGCAGGATCTCGGAGAGGATATCGAGGCCGCGGCGCACGTCGTCGACGGTGTCCGGCTTGCCGATGCCGAGCCGGACCGCGTGCGGTGCCGGCGCGCGCCCGACGGCGAAGGCCTCGCCGGTCAGCAGCAGCACGCCCCGCGCCTCGGCCTCGGCCTGGAAGTCGGCGGCGCGCCAGGGCTCCGGCAAATGAAACCAGACGTAATGGCCGCTCGGATGGTAGACCGGATCGAGATGCGCCAGATATTCGTCGGCGATGGCGTAACGCTCGGCGATGGTGTCGCGTTGCCAGCGCGCCAGCTCCTCGCCGGTGCCGTCGTCGATCCAGCGTGACGCGATCTCGGCCATCACGGGGGCGGTGAGCCAGCCGGTGAGGCGGACCATGGAACGGACGCGGGCGATGCGCTCCTGTGTCGCGGTGACGTAGCCGATGCGCAGGCCCCCGGCCATCGCCTTCGAGAGCGAGGTTATGTAGTAGGTGCGTTCCGGCGCGAACGAGGCCAGTGGCGGCGGCCAGTTGTCGGCGATGCCGCTCCAGACGTCGTCCTCGATCGCGACCATGTCGAGTGCGCGCAGCGTCTCGGCGAGACGTTGCTTGCGCTCGGGCGACATCTTCGCGGCGGTCGGGTTGTGCACGCCCGGCATGCAGTAGAGCACGCGCGCCGAGGTGCGGCGCCGCGCCTCGACCAGGGCTTCCGGGATGATGCCTTCCTCGTCCATGGCGACCGGTTCGAGCTTGATGTTGAGTTGTTGCGCCGTCTGGATGAAGCCGGGGTAGGAGAGCGCCTCGGCGAGTACGGTGTCGCCCGGCTTGGCGACCGCCATCAGGGTAATCAGGATGCCGTGTTGTGCACCGTTGACAATGGCGATGGTGTCGGCGTCGGCCTGGGCGCCGGCGCGGTTGACCCAGCGCGCGCCGGCCTCGCGGTGGCGGCGCAATCCGGTTTCGAACTGGTAGTTGGCGAGCTCGTGCAGGTCAGGCATCGCCGCCATCTGCGCCAGCGTCTCGGCCAGCTTCTGGCCGGGCCGGCCGGGGAGACCGGTGGCGTGGGCGAAATTGATCTCGCCGGTGCGGAGCGGCGCGATGGTGATGAAGCCGTCGGGGCTCTTGGCTTCGCCGGTCTGCACGTAGGTGCCGCGCCCGACCTCGCCGCCGACGAGACCGCGCAGGCGCGCCTCCGAATAGGCCCGGGTCACGGTGCCGAGCGTGACGCCCAAGTCGTAGGCGAGATTGCGTTGCGGCGGCAGCTTGTCGCCAGGCGCCAGCGCGCCGGTGACGATGGCCTTGGCGATGGCGTCGGCGATGGCCAGATACTTGGGCCCGCCGGCGCCCTCGAGGTTTGGAATCCACGAACTTGACATGGTGACAATAATTACATTGTGCGAATAAATGTATCAATTGTATAAAACGCCACACCTTGAAAAAAGGATACAATACAATGAGACACACCATCGGAATCGATACAATCGAACGGTTTTACCGGCGCCGCGCCGTCGTCGCCGTGACCCGTATCGCCCAGGGTTTCTGGGACGCTCCGGCGGTGACCGGGCTCTGGCTGTGGTATCGGATGCTGCTGTGGCAGCGCCGGGCCAATGGCCGGCGCCAGCTCGCCGCCATGGACGCGCGCATGCTCGCCGAAATCGGCGTGACCCGCGCGGCCGCCGAGCGCGAGGCCAACAAACTCTTTTGGAAGCGTTGAGCACTTTGCCGGGCGGGTCGCGAGGGGATACCCTTGCGGCCCACCGGCGATAATCGAGAATTGGGCACATGACCGAAACCGAAACGACGACCCGCTTCGAAGCGACGCTCGACGAGCGTACCCAAGCCGTCGTCGACGCCTGTACCCGTTGCGGCAAATGCGTCGAGGTCTGCCCGACGCCGAAGATCGCCGAAATCGCCGGCGCGCCCGAACAGATCGCCGGCGGCGTCATCGATATCCTCGGGGGTGCCGAGGGTGAGGCATCCTCGCAGCGCTGGGCCGAGGTCTGCTGCGGCAGCGGCTTTTGCATTTCCGCCTGCCCGGAGGGCATCAATCCGCGTTTCATGCTGACCATGGCCAGGCGCGCGATGGCGCGCGCCACCGACGCCGCCGACCGGCGCGAGACAGGCAAGCAGGCGTTCAAGGCGATGAGCCGCGGCGTCAAGGTGCTGTCACGGCTGCAACTGCCGCCCGAGCTGATGGCGCGGTTGAGCCCGGCGTCCCATCCGGCGCCGAATGAGGACAAGGGGGCCGACGCCAAGGCGCCCGACATCGTCTTCTACACCGGCTGCAATCTTTTGAAGACGCCGCATATCGGGCTCTTGTGCCTCGACGTGCTCGACAAGCTCGAAGTCCGCTACGAGGTGCACGGCGGCCCGGCGAACTGTTGCGGCATCCTGCAACTGCGCGCCGGTGACGCCGCCAACGGCGGCCGCCAGTTGTCGCAGACGGCGAGGCGCTACGCCGATACCGGCGCGGCCGAGGTCATCTCCTGGTGTCCGACCTGCCAGATTCAGTTCGACGAGGTCGCCGACCCCCTTGATTTCGGCACCGACATGTTTCCGATCTATCTGGCGCGCCGGCTCGACGTACTCAAGCCGATGATGACGACGCCGGTCGCGAAGCGCATCGCGCTGGTCGAGTTTCCGGGTGCGCTCGGCGTCACCGATGCGGTGCTGAAGCTGCTCGGCGCCGTCAAGGGGCTCGAGGTGGTCACGCTCGAAATGCCGACCGACGTGCCACGCGCCGGCTACCAGATGAGCGCCTTCACGGCGCTGCCCGAGTTCCGCCGGCGCATGCTGGCCGAGACCTTCCGCGCCGCCGAGCGCCAAGGCGTCGACGCCGTGGTCAGCGTGTTCCATGCCGACCACCGCGAGCTCGCCGCGCACGAAGGCGAGTGGCCGTTCGAGATCGTCAACTACATGGAACTGCTCGGCGCCGCGCTCGGGCTCGCACGCGACGACGTCTACAAGCGCCTCAAGCTGATGCGCGACGTCGATACGGTGTTCGCCGCCGTCGCCGACCAGCCGCCCCTGCACGGGCTCGACGCCGAGACCGTGCGCGAAGTCATCGTCGCCGACAACCGCGGCGACCAGCATCTGCCGGTCGAACGCG
>JAYNJY010000079.1:0-1349 GCA_038110665.1 Rhodospirillaceae bacterium
GGACCATGTGGCATGTTGCGCCCGCTTCGCACGGGGCCGCCGTAGCTCAGGGGTAGAGCACACCCTTGGTAAGGGTGGGGTCGAGTGTTCAATTCACTCCGGCGGCACCATTCTCTCCCGGAGCCAATCATGCAAGGATCTGCCGGCTCCGACCTGCCTGAACCCGATGAAACCGGACTCGTCCCGATGGGCGACCACGAGGTCGAGTTCGTCCGTTTCGCCGGCGGCGCCAACCTGCCGACGCTGGTCTTCCTGCACGAGGGTTTGGGGTCCGTCGCCATGTGGCGCGATTTCCCCGCCCGCGTCGCCGCCGCAACGAATGCGCCGGCGGTCGTCTATTCGAGGCGCGGCTACGGCAGGTCGTCGCCACGCGCCGCCGCCTACGATGTCGACTACATGCACCTGGAGGCGCGCGAAACCCTGCCCCACCTGCTCGAACATTGGGGCGTCGAACGGCCGATCCTGATCGGCCACAGCGACGGAGCGTCGATCGCCCTGATTCACGCCGCCGAACACCCGGCAAACGTGAGCGGCGTTGCGGTCATGGCGCCACATGTCTTCGTCGAGGACATCTGCATCCATGCCATCAAGGAAACGCGCGGGGCCTTCGCCACGACCGACCTGGAAAGCCGCCTCGGTCGCTATCATGCGGACGCCGGACATGCCTTCCGCGGCTGGAACGACATCTGGCTCAAGCCCGCGTTCCGAGACTGGAACATCGAGGCGATGCTCCCCGCCATCACCCGGCCGGTGCTGGCGATCCAGGGCCTCGGCGACCCCTACGGCACGATGGCGCAACTGGACCGCATTGAGCGCGCCGTCCAGGGACCGTTTCGCCGCCTGGAGCTACCCGACTGCGGCCATTCGCCGCATCGCGACAAGCCGGCCGAAACGCTGGCCGCCCTGGTGGAATTCTGCGATCGGACCGCAAACATAGGCCGCGCATGAGCACGCGCTATCTCGAGGACTACAGCGATGGCGAGGTCATCGTCACGGCGCCCTATCGGCTCGGCCGCGACGAACTGATCGACTTCGCCAGGCTCTACGACCCACAGCCCATGCACATCGACGAGGACTACGCCAAGGGGCCCGGCCCGTTCCCGGATGTCATCGCGTCCGGTTTCCAGACCGTCGCCATCTGTTTCAAGCTGTTCGCGGAAATGGGCTTTTTCGGGGGCGACGTGGCCTTGGGCGGCCCCGGCATGGACGCAGTGCGCTGGCTTGCGCCGGTGTTCGCCGACGACGTGCTGACCAACCATGCCACCGTGCTGGAGGCGCGCCGCTCGCGCTCCAAGCCGGACCGCGGCCTGATCCGGGTTAAGCACGACCTCAGGAACCAGGCCGGCGCC
>JAYNJY010000079.1:1449-11920 GCA_038110665.1 Rhodospirillaceae bacterium
CTCGTCATCGAACGCATCCAGAGCCAGCGCCCGCCCGAGACGCGTTTTTTCGCCTTCGCCGACACGGTGGCGGCTCAGGGCTTCCGCAAACGCGACGATTACCACGGCTGGCTCGGCGTGCGCCTGCAACTGCAGCCGAAGGCGCCGCCCGACAACATCATCATGCACGTGCGCATGTTCGACGACACCAACCTGGAACAGCAGGAAGCCTTGGGCATCCTCGGCGTCAACCTGATTTAAGGCGCCTACCACTATGCCGACCAGCCGGAGAAGCTGCTCTCGAGCCTGATCGACAACCTGCGCCAAGGCCGCATCGAGATCGACCTCGTCGAATTCAGCGGGCCCAACCTGGGCACCATCGACAACCACCTGATAGCGCTCGAACTGGTCAAGGCCGGGTTGACCCGCGCCGTGCTGTTCGACCCGAGCGGCAAGGTGGTGATCCCGGCCGACGTGCTCTACAAGCGCCGCGTGCTCGCCATGCGCGGCTAGTTCCTGACCGTCGAACAACAGGACATCGACCGTTTCTCCCACGCCAAGCAGCGTTTCCAGGAACGCACCGCCGACAATTCTGGCAAGATTCTGTTACTCGCGGAGTTGACCATGGCGCAGATCTTCGACGACCAGAAGATCTCCACCGCCGACTTCCTCGAACGGGTCAACCGCCTGGCCGAGTCGGGCTACCACGTGCTGATCTCCGAGTTCTTCCGCTATTTCAGGCTGAACCAATACCTCGACCGCTATTCGCGCGAGCCGACCGCCTTCGTCACCGACCTGGAGGGTTTCGGCGAGATTTTCCGCGAGGAGTTCTACGACAACATCCCAGGCGGCATTCTCGAAGCGCTCAGCCAGTTGTTCACGCCCGGCACCGTGCTCTACGTCTATACCCAGGGCATTCCGTTCACGCTCGACGAGTTGCCGGTCGAGGACGCCGTCCGGCCGCTGCTCGCTCTCCTGCACGGCCGTGGCCAGATCGAGATCGTCGATCAGGACCCGTCGCTCGGCTGAGATGGTCGAAGCCTCGGTGCCTAGACGCAGAGGCGCCGGTGCAAGAGCTCCGGGTCGGCGGCAAGCGCCGTGCTGTCGCCGGCGAACACGACCTCGCCCTTAACCACGATCAGGTGGCAGTCGGCGAGACTCATCAGGCGCTTGATATCCTTGTCGACGACGACGACCGACATGCCCTCGCCCTTGACGGTCTCGATCACCGACCAGATTTCCTCGCGGATCAACGGCGCCAGCCCTTCCGTCACCTCGTCCAGGAGCAGGATGTCGGGGTTGGTCATCAGCGCGCGGCCGATGGTCAACATCTGCTGTTCGCCGCCGGACAAGTGGTTGCCCCAATGGCCGAGACGTTCGGCCAGCCGTGGAAACAGCGACAACACGCGCTCCAGCGGCCAGGCCGTGCAGCCGCCGGGGCCGGCGCGCGCCGCGACCAGCAGGTTTTCGCGCACGGTCAGGTTGGGAAAGATGGCGCGTTCCTCGGGCACGTAAGCGACACCCATGGCGGCGATCTCGTTGGCGCCCAGGCGGCCAACATCACGGCCCTTGATGGCGACTGTGCCCCGGCGCGTGCGGACAATACCCATGATCGTCTTCAGAGTCGTCGTCTTTCCCATGCCGTTGCGCCCGAGCAGGCTTAGGCAGCCGCCCGCCGGCAAGGCGAGATCGATGCCGTGCAGCACGTGGCTGGAGCCGTAGAAGGCGTGCACCCCTTCCATGCGGATGGCGTCGGCGCTCATACACCCTCGCCTTCGAGCGCGAAGTCCTCGCCGAGATAGGCCTCTCGGACGCGCGCGCTGGCACGGATGGCATCGGGCGTACCGGTTTCCAGCACCTCGCCGTTGACCATCACCGTCAACCGGTCGGCGATGGCGAACACGGCGTCCATGTCGTGCTCGATCAACAACATGGCATGGTCTGGTGCCAGGCGCCGTATCAGCGCCACCACGGCCTCCGATTCCTCGGCACCCATGCCGGCGAGCGGCTCGTCCAGCAACAGCACGTCGGGCTCCAGCGCCAGCAGCATGGCGATTTCGAGCTGGCGCTGCTCGCCGTAGCTGAGATCGGCGGCCGGCGTCACCGCCTTCGCCGTGAGGCCGGTCAATTCGAGCGCGCGGGCGGTGGCGGCGGCGGCGCGCGCGTCGGATGCGGCGGGGCGGAAGAAGCGCATCGCCGAGCCGAGCCGGGCACGCGCCGCGAGCCAGCAATTGCGCTCGCAGGTGAAGTCCGGAAAGATATTGGTGATCTGGTAGGTGCGGCCGATGCCGAGCGCCGCCACCCGGTAGGGCGGCGAACCGGTGATGTCTCGGCCGCGATAGAGAATCCGCCCGCCGGTCGACCGGAGATCGCCCGACAGCAGGTTGACCAGCGTCGTCTTGCCGGCGCCGTTGGGGCCGATGACCGCATGCACCTCGCCGGTGGCGACGCTGAGATTGACGTTGTGGACCGCGCGCAGGCCGCCGAAGTTGATGCCGAGATCGCGGGTGGCGAGGACTTCCGTGGCCATCACTCGCCCTCCGCCCCGCCCTTGATGCCGCGACGACCGGCGAGCTTGAGAACTTGGCCGCCGATGCCGTTCGACATGAACAGCACGACGGCGATGACGAAGGCGCCGAGCAGGATCTGCCAATGCTCCGCGACGACACCGAGAATATGGCGGTCGCGGAATACCTCCTCGACGCCGAGCAGCGCGATGGCGCCGAGCACCGGACCGAACAGCGTGCCCATGCCGCCGAGGATGACCATCACCAGCGCCAGTCCGGACTCGCGCCAGCCCAAGAGTTCGGGCGGCACGAAACCGTCGATACAGGCGAACAGGAAACCGGCATAGCCGCCGAGCGCGCCAGAAATGACGAAGGCCATCAGCTTGTAGCGGTAGGTGTTGTAGCCGAGCGCGCGCATGCGGTGCTCGTTGACCTTGATGCCCTGGATGACGACGCCGAACGGCGAGCGCAGCACCATCACCAGGCCGAAATAGATGGCAACCAGGCTGGCGAGCGAAAAAAGATAGAGCGTGCCCCGGCCATCCAGGTTGAGCAGCGTCTTGCCGGCGAAGGCGAGCACCGGCTTGACGTAGATGAAGGCACCGTCGGAACCGCCGGCGATGGACGAATTGTGGAAGAAGTAGAACAACATCTGGGCGAAGGCGAGCGTCACCATGATGAAGTAGATGCCCTTGGTGCGCACGCTCAAGGCGCCGATGACGAGCGCGGCGAGCGCACTGGCGCCGACGCTGGCGACGAGCGCCAAGGCAAGGTTGGCGGCCTCGTCCTGCGGTGAGACCAGATGCAGCGTATAGGCGGCGAGGCCGAAGAACGCGGCGTGGCCGAAGCTCACCAGGCCGGTGTAGCCGACGATGAAATCCAGGCTCATGGCGAAAATGCCGAGCACGATCATGCGCGTCGCCAGCTTGATCCAGTACTTGTCGCCCGAAAGTGGCACCAGTGCCAACAGCAGCACGACCAGCGCCAGCGCCACGGCGACACGTTTCGGCGGCAGCACCGTCATTGCTCCCTCCCGAACAACCCGGAAGGCCGCCACAGCAGTACCGCCGCCATGACGCCATAGATGACGACGCTGGCGAGCTTGGGCAGGAATACCTGGCCGTAGACGTCGGCGAGGCCGATCAATAGGGCGCCCAGGAAGGCGCCGCGAATGGAGCCGATGCCGCCGATCACGACGACGACGAAGGAAACGATCAGGATTTGCTCGCCCATGCCGGGATAGACCGTCTCGGCGGGTGCAGCGAGCATGCCGGCGAGGCCGGCCAACGCGACGCCGAAGGCGAAGACGCCGGCGTAGAGCAGCCGCACATTGACGCCCAACGCACGCAACATCTGCTGGTTCGACGCGCCGGCACGGATACGCATACCGATGCGGGTATGGCCGATGACGCCGTACATGGCCGCCGCCAACACGAGGCAGACCGCCGACAGGAACAGCCGGTAGATGGGATAGCTCAGCGTCCCGGAAAGCGGCACCGCGCCGCGGAGGATCTCCGGCACCGGCACGCTCCTGGGATCGCCGCCCCAGATCATCTGCTGGGTCTCGTTGAAGATCAGGATCAGGCCGAAGGTGAGCAGCACCTGCTGGAGGTGGTCGCGGTGGTATAGGTGCACCATGAAGAAACGCTCGACTACGAAGCCTAGCACCATCGTCAACGGTACGCCGAGCAGCATGGCGGTGAACAGGTTGCCAGTGAACTGGGTCAGCGAGAACGCCAGGTAGGCGCCGATCATGTAGAACGAGCCGTGCGCCAGGTTGATCACGCCCATGATGCCGAACACGATGGTCAATCCGCTCGCGATCAGGAACAGCAACAGGCCGTACTGGATGCCGTTCAGGGTCTGGATCAGCAGGGACAGCCAGTCCATGGCGCCGGGTTCCGTGACTTGTTCCGTGGCAGGCTCGCGCGAAGTCGGCGGATCATAAAAGATCCGGCCACGGACGCAAGCGTCCGTGGCCGGATCGGGTCACGCGGCCGAGGCGTCAGGCGTTGCAGCCGGTGGCCGGGTCGGCCAGGGTCTCCAAGGCGTCGCGTACCACTTCGTTGACGCCGTTCTTGACCTTGCGCAGGTAGAAGTTCTGCACCGGGTTGTGCGCCGAGGACATCACCCACTGACCGCGCGGCGAGTCGATGACGGCGCCTTCCATGGCCTTGATCATGTCCTTCTTCGCCTTGACGTCGCCCTTGACGGCATCGACGCCGGCCTGGATCAACTGCGCCGCGTCGAAGCCCTGCACGCCGTAGACGTCGGCTTCCTTACCGTAGGCCTTCTTGTAGGCGGCGCGGAACTTCTTGTTGGCCGGGTTGTCGAGGGTATCGGCGTAGTGCAGCGTGGTGCGAATGCCTTCCGCCGCCGCACCCTGCGCCTTGGTTACGCCCTCGGTGAGGAAGCCGGGGCCGACCAGTTCGATCTTGCCCTTGAGACCGGCCGCGGCCCAGTCCTTGACGAACTTGACGGCGCCGCCGCCGGCGAAGAACACGTAGACCGCGTCGGGCTTGAGGCCGGCGATCTCGGTCAGTGCCGATTGGAACTCGACCTTCGGGAACGGAACGCCGATTTCCTTGATGATCTTGCCGCCGCCGGGCACGAACGCGTCCCTGAAGCCCTGCGCCGACTGCTTGCCGGCACCGTAGTCCCAGTAGCAGAGCACCGCCGTCTTCTTGCCTTCCTCGGCCAGCACCTTGCCCATGGGATGGCCCGGCTGCCAGTTGGAGAACGAGGTGCGGAAGATGTTGGGCGCGCACAACGGGCCCGTCACCTGGTTGGCGCCGGCGTTCGGGATCACCGTCATGGTGCCTTCCTCGCGCGCGATCTTGGCCATGGCCATGGCCACGCCGGAGTGCACCGGACCGACGATGAAGTCGACCTTCTCCTGGCCGATCAGCTTGTTGGTGAGTTCGGCCGCCTTGGGCGGCTTGGCCTCGCTGTCGACCTTGATGTGTTCGATCTCGCGGCCGCCGAGCTTGCCGCCGGCCTGGGCGATGGAAAGTTGAAAGGCGTTGGTGATCGATTCGCCGAGCCAGGTGTAGGTGCCGGAATACGGCAGCAGCGTACCGATCTTGATCTTCGCCTGCGCGCCGATGGCGAAGCGCGTCGGCATGAACGAGCCGGCCGCGGCGAGGCCGGCGCCGGCACCGATCAGGCCGAGCGCCCGGCGGCGCGACAGGCCGAACTTGTTGCTATCGTTCCCCATGTTTCGTGTCCTCCCCGTGGATGGTCTTATTGATGGAAACCGAGGGCCACACTGTTGCACGGTTTTGTCATATTTTTCAAACGATAAGCGCAAAAGAAGCGGGGCCGGACGCGAGCCCGGCCCCGAGGGCCCCCCCCTGCCTTTCCGTTGCCTACTGGGCCGGCTTGACCTTGCGTATGGCCTCGAGCGCGCCGGCCGGCAGTTCGTGCGCGATGCCCTAGTGACAGTCGATGCAGGTCATGCCGCGATCGATCGCACGCAGGTGCGATTCAGGTGCCCGTTTCTCCTGTTGGGCCACGTCGATGGCGGTGAAGCTGTGGCAGTTGCGGCATTCGCGCGAGTCGGTCTGCGCAGCGTCAATGCGCGCCTGGCGGTCGGCGCCGATGATCACGTCGCGCGGCGACACTGTCCTGCTCGCGCTTGTTGGCCGATCCGTTAATAACGCCGTCGCCCCGAAGAAGTCAGCGCCGATCCTCGGCGATTTTAGATCACATGCGGCGGATGGCAATTGCCCACCTGGGACCGCGGGCGGAGTGGCCTTGCCAGCCGCGCCCGGCTGCCCCATAACCCGATGATGACTGCCGCAGCCACGCCGGCGTGGCGCGCCTGGGCGATCTGGTCCATGGGCGCCGCGTTTTTTTTCTACGCGTTCCTCCAGCGCGTGGCGCCGAGCGTCATGGTCCCCGACCTGATGCGCGACTTCGACGTCGGCGCTTCGGCGCTCGGTGGGCTTTCGGCCTTCTATTTCTACGCCTACATGGCGGTGCAACTGCCGACGGGGCTGCTGACAGACCGCTTCGGCCCGCGGCGCATCCTGACCGCGGCCGCGCTGATCTCGGCCTTGGGCGGGATCGTTTTCGCCACCGCCGACAGCCTGCTGACAGCAGGCCTCGGCCGGCTCTGTGTCGGCGCTGGCGCCGGCTTCGGCTTCGTCTGCACGCTGCGCATCGCCACCGACTGGTTTCCGGCGGAGCGCATGGCATTGCTAAGCGGTATGACCATGATGTCGGGCATGGCCGGCGGCGTCATCGGCCAAGCGCCGTTGTCGCTCGCCGTCGCCGAGTTCGGCTGGCGCCCGGCGATGATCGGCGTCGCGCTCTATGCCGTCGTCGTCGCGTTGGGCGCGCTCGCGCTCACTGGCGGAGCAAGACCGATCAGAACCGGCGGCGCGCCGGTGGCGCCGGTCCTGGCCAGCCTCAAGGGCGCGCTCGGCCATCCGCAGACCTGGATCATCGCCGGTTACGGTTTTTCCATCGTCACCATCATGTTCGCGTTCGGCGGATTGTGGGGCGTGCCCTATCTGGTTCAGGTGCGCGGGCTTACGCGCCCGGACGCGGCCTTCGCGGTGTCGCTGATCCTGCTCGGCTGGGGCCTGTTCGCGCCACTCGTCGGCTGGCTCTCGGACCGCTGGCGCCGCAGGAAGCCATCGATGATCGCCTCCGCCCTGCTGTCGCTCGCCACGATCGTGCCGGTGGTCTATCTGCCTGATCTCTCCGGTTTCGCCATCAAACTGCTGCTGTTCCTGAACGGCGTCGCCGTCGCCGGCATGGTCGTCTCGTTCGCCACCACGCGCGAGCACAACGACCCGACACATGCGGGCACCGCCATGGCCTTCGTCAACATGGCGGTGATCGGCGCCGGCGCCATCATGCAGCCGGTCACCGGCTGGCTGCTCGACCTCGGCTGGCAAGGCGAACTGGTCGAGGGCGTGCGCGTCTATTCGGCGGATGCCTACCGCCAGGCCTTCATCGTGCTGCCGGCAAGCTGCGTCGCTGCATTCGTGCTGGCGCTCATGGTCGGCGAGACCAGCGCGCGCGCGAAACCGCCCCACCCGTCGAGCTAGTCCGCGGCTAGGCTTCGCGCCGCCATCGGGTCGCAGGCTTCCGTCCATCGGCGCCAGGCCGAAGTTTCACCGTGAGTGTGGTAGAACTGCCGGAGTGCGACTCGAAGCGCCGTCCGTTCTGCCCGCGATTTCGGCAAAGCCGCCGCGTCCGGCCCGCGCCCGGCGGCGAGCGCGTCGAGCGCGAGACGCTTGGCCGCGGTGGTCTTCGCCGGCGCGAACCGCGCGATCAGGTCCTGGAAGCGTGCATGCGCGGCGCCGTCGAACGACTTGAGCTCGCCCAGGATGTCGCGCGCCGGGTTGGGCGGATAGAACGCCAACGCCGAGACCCAGCCCCTGGGCACGGAAATGTTGGCCGACTGGCCGCGCTTCTTGGCGAGCAACTCCGGCATCAGGTGGGTATGCGGCCCCAGGGGCGTACTGCCGCCCTGGGCCGGGATCTCCGCCGTGACCTCGATGCGGCCGAGCGCCGAGATGAAGATCCGCGCCGGCTGGGCGTGTTTGATCGCGGCGACGGCGTCATGCGGCAATGCCAGGAACGGCGTGCCGGCATGGCGGCGCAGCAGTCGCTTCAGCGCCGAGTCGGCCGTGCGGACGCAGGGCTTGAGGTAGGAAACGCCGAGGCCGATGTCGAACAGAGTGCCGCCGGCCTCCACTCCGACCTCGCTCAACCCCGCGGCACCACCGATGTCCGCCGCCGCCTGGGGCAGGCAGATCAGCACGCTCTGGCTCCAGGCGGTCGGCAGCTTGGAGAGCATCTCGTAAGGCAGCAGCCGCGCCTCGGCGTGGCGCTCGACCTGGAGCAATCCGGCTACCGTGGCGACGCGCCAACCGCCGCCATCACTCGAAACCTCGGCCGCATCGGCCGGGCCGCGATGGAACTCGGCCAAGGCGCCGAAGGTGCCGAGGCTCCAGCCCGTGGCCGCGTCACCGGCCGCCGCCGCCAACGCGGCGGCGATGTCGTCCGGGTCTTGCTCTCGCCATTGCTTGGCCGTCATGTTAACATTCCAGGCTCGAATTCAGGAGGACTCTCTCGGCATGAAATACCTACATACCATGGTCCGCATCTCCGACGTGGACGAATCGCTCAGGTTCTACTGCGATCTTCTCGGCCTCAAACAGACCCGCCGCACCGACCGGCCGGAACACGGCTATTCGCTTATCTTCGTCGCCGCCGAGGAAACCCCCGATGCCGAGATCGAGCTGACCTACAACTTCGAGCCCGAGGAATACACCGGCGGGCGCAACTTCGGCCACCTCGCGTTCAACGTCCCCGACATCTACGCCGCCTGCCAGCGCCTGATGGATGGCGGCGTCACCATCAACCGCCCGCCACGCGACGGCCGCATGGCCTTCGTGCGCTCGCCCGACGGCATCTCCATCGAGCTGCTGCAGCAAGGCGAACCGCTGGCGCCGGCGGAACCCTGGTCGTCGATGCCGAACAACGGCGCCTGGTAACCCGGCCCGATCTTCAAACACTTCCCGGCGGCGGCACCTTGATCGGCCCCAGGCGCTCGACAATCTTATCGCGGTCCGGCATCGGCTGCGGTTCGTAGCCGTCGAGCGCGTCGACGATCGCCTTGAGTCGTTCCGGCGTGGTACCGCAGCAGCCGCCGATAATGCGCGCGCCGCAGTCGCGCGCGAGGCGCGCGTACTCGGCCATGACCTCGTTGGTGCCGGAATAGACGATCTCGCCGTCGACCATCTGCGGGATGCCGCAGTTGCCCTTGGCGACGATGACGTCGTGTTCGTCGGCGGCCTTGCAAAGCCCGACCACGCTGTCGATCAGCATCGCCGGGCCGGCGCCGCAGTTGGCCCCGAACGCGGCCAGGCGCGGCGAGAACTCGTGGGTGAACGCGACCGCCTGCTCGGCGGTGTTGCCCATCATGGTGCGGCTCGCGGTATCGAAGGTCATGGTCGAAACGACCGGCAACCCGGTGCGGTTCGCCGCCTTGACCGCGGCGGCGAGTTCGTCGAAGGCGAAGATGGTCTCGATCCAGATGACGTCGGCGCCACCCTCGGCGAGGGCCGACATCTGCTCGTAGAAGGCGGCCTCGGCGGCCTCCGAGGTGAGCGTGCCGAACGGCTCCATCATCTCGCCAGTCGGACCGACCGAGCCGGCGACGACGACCGGCCTGGACGCCTTGTCGGCGGCGGCGCGGGCGAGCCTGGCGCCGGCGACGTTGATCTCGGTGGTGCGCTCGGCCGCCTTGTCGAGTTTCAGGCGGCACGGGTTCGAACCGAACGTATTGGTCAGGATGATGTCGGCGCCGGCCTCGATCATGGCGTCGTGCAGCCAGGAAACGTGCTCGGTGCCGTCGGCGTTCCAGAGATCGGGCGGGCGGCCGGCCGGCAACCCGCGCAGCATCATGTTGGTGCCGGTGGCGCCGTCGGTGATCAGGTAGTCTCGTTCGCTGAGGAGGTCGGCTAACAGGTTCGTCATCGGTGTTTCGTCCTAGTTCTTCGCGTCTTCTAAGCAGGCTTTTTCGCGGCGGCGGCGCGCGTTGGCGAGGATGAAGCGGCGCAGGTCGTCTCCCGCCGTCGCCCAGGAAGCGACCTCTTCGCGGCTGCGCCAGCAACCCTTGCAGAGATCGGTCTCCGGATCGAGGGTGCAGATGCCGACGCATGGCGTCATGACCGCGCGGCTGGTGTTGATTTCCATGGCCTGCACCTAAGCGTCCACACCGGCAAAATCAAGCGTCAAGCACACCGCTACCCGCATTGCGTGCCGCCTACTCGTCGCCGGGCACGCCGTAGCTCGGCGCCGCGTTCGGGTCCAGTGCGCGGGTGACATAGGCGTCGGCCTGCGGCGCATAGGCCGCCCAGAGCCGGGCCAGTTCGGGGACCGGGTTGGCCTCAGTCCAGTCGACGCGGAGATCGACATAAGGCCAGGCCGCCTTGTCGGCGACGACCATCGCGGCGGAATGC
>JAYNJY010000080.1:0-3987 GCA_038110665.1 Rhodospirillaceae bacterium
AATCGGACCCTAGCACAGCCGGCGGCGGCGGCAAATGCCGACGCACGCGGGGCTGTTCCGGGGGCCGATGCCGGAAATCAGTTCTTACATTGTCACCGATGTCTTGGCAGAGTATTTTTCTGGGGAATCCGCAGAGAGAGTCGCGACCATATGGCGGATAGAAAGTATCGCCTCGTAACCCGGGCCGATTTTGACTGTCGCCTGCGGCACGCTTCTCAAGGAACTGGAGATGGTCGGTTCCACGCTGCTCGCCGAGCCCGCCGACACGCAGGCCGGCCGCATAGCCGTTGGCCCCGAAGACATCACCGCGAGCCTGCCGTACGTCGAAAGCGTTCATCTCTGCTTCGACCACCACGTCAGTGAGTTGGAGCGCGTCGGCAAGCACGAAAACCTGGTGATCCGTCCGCATGTGCGCGGCCTGAAGGCCCGAGTCGGCGAGACCAACGACCGTATTTCGCGCCTTGAGACGCGACTCGAGAACATGTAAGCGCGCATGCTTTCGATGTTCCTGGAAGAGCGAAAGGCGCGCGACCTGGCCGAACAAACCCGTGCCATCCGCCAAGGCGTCGCCGAAGTGCGCAAGAATTTCCAGCCGACCGCCACCTACAACGCCTGACCGCCGACATTGTCGTTGCCAAAGTCGTGCCGGCGCGCTGAGATGCACCGATGGTTTTACGTGAGCGCACGCTATGGCTCCAACGTGCGCGCCTCCCGGACGGCTGGCGCGACGACGTGCGTCTCACCGTCGACGTAGCCGGCACGATAACCGGCGTCGCCTTCGGCGGCCCCGAGGCCGGCGACGAACGTGTCGCGGGTGTCGTGCTGCCCAGCATTTCCAACCTGCACAGCCATGCCTTTCAGCGTGCCGCCGCCGGCCTGACCGAGCGGCGCCATACCGCCGACCAGGACAGTTTCTGGTCGTGGCGCGAGGTCATGCACGGCTTCGTCACGCGCATCACGCCGGACCAGCACCAGGCCATCGCCGCGCAGCTTTACGTCGAAATGCTGAAAGCCGGCTATACCGGCGTCGGCGAATTCCACTACCTGCATCTCGATCCGTCGGGCCGCCCTTACGGCGATCCGGCCGAGATGAGCCGGCGTTGCGTTATTGCCGCCGAACAGGCGGGGATCGCGCTGACGCTGCTGCCGGTGCTCTATTCGGTCGGCGGTTATCGCGGCAAGGAACCGAACGCCGGTCAGCGCCGCTACATCCTTGAGGTCGTCGATTTCTGCAACATCGTCGCGGCCATGAACAAGGAAGCCGCCGACAAGCCCTGGTTCCGTGTCGGCATCGCGCCGCACAGCGTCCGACAGGTGCCCGCGGAACCGCTGCACGAAGCGCTTGCGGCAGCCAGCGAGATCGATCCGACGATGCCGATCCACATCCATGCCGCCGAACAAGTCCTCGATGTCGAGGAACACGTCGCCACCACCGGCGCACGGCCGGTCGAATGGCTGCTCGACAATACCGGCCTCGACGGGCGGTGGTGCCTCGTGCACGCCACCCACCTCAACGATCGCGAAGTCGACGGCTTGGCGCGTTCCGGTGCCGTCGCCGGTCTTTGCCCGACGACCGAGGGCAATCTGGGGGACGGCTTGTTTCCGTTCGAGACTTACCTCGCCGCAGGCGGGCGCTGGGGCGTCGGCTCGGACAGTCATGTCAGCGTCAATCCGGTCGAGGAACTGCGCTGGCTCGAATACGGCCGCCGCCTCGTCACCCTCTCCCGGAACGTCGCGGCGCCGGGGCAGGGCGGCTCGACCGGCGCCAGGCTTTTCGATGATGCGCTGGCGGGCGGTGCGCAGGCGCTCGGCCAGGCCATGGGCGCCATCGCCGCGGGCAGCGCGGCGGATCTCGTCGTGCTCGATCCCGAACACCCCGCGCTTTTCGGCCGCGATGCCGACGGCATCGTCGATTCCTGGATATTCGCCTCGTCGGAGCGGTTGCCGCGCCGCGTCATGGCTGCTGGTCGCTGGGTCGTCGAGGACGGCCGCCACGTCGCCGAAGAGGCGGTTTCCAAGGCCTTCCGCAAGGCCATCGCCGAACTCGCCTAAACGCAACCGGCGACCACTTGTTGGCGAAGCGCGAAGGGCGTAAAGTCCCGGCGATGCAGCAGTCTGCCGCCAAACCTTGGGTCGCCATCGGCTTCGCCGGCATCGGTCACACCTATTCGCACCTGTTCCAGCCGATCTTCTTCACGCTGGTGCCGCTGGCGCTCGAGTCCCATCTCGGCTTGAGCCACGGCGAAACGGTTTCGCTGATCGTCGTCGGCAACCTATTGTTCGGCTTCGCCGCGCCCTTGGCCGGCTGGCTTGCGGACCGCTGGTCGGCGCTCGGCATGATGTGCCTGTTCTACCTTGGCACCGGTGTCGGCATGGTCATGGTCGGACTTGCCGACAGCGCTTTCGCCATGGCGTTCTGGCTGGGCGTCACCGGCCTGTTCGCTTCCATCTACCATCCTGTCGGTATCGCCTGGCTGGTGCGCGTTTCGGTCAATACCGGGACCGCGCTCGGCATCAACGGCACCTTCGGCGCCATGGGCGCGGCGCTTGGCACGGTGTTGACCGGCGTACTGCTGACCACGCTCGGCTGGCGCGCCGCCTATGTGGTGCCGGGCGCGGTGGTGATCGCCACCTTCGTGCTGTTCGCCTTCTCGGTCGCCAAGGGCTGGGTCGCCGAAGACCTGGCCCATTCCAGGCCCGAACAGCCGCGCGCGAGCCGCGCCGATACGCTCCGCGTGATCGCCGTGCTTGCGTTCACCATGATCGCCGGCGGCCTCATCGCACACGCCACCTATCCGGCGCTACCCAAGGCGTTTTCCCTCGACTTCGCCAAGGACAGCGGCGGCATCATGAAGGTTTCCTATCTGGTCGGTTTCGTCTACGCGGCGGCCGGCCTGATCCAGATCGTCGGCGGTCGTCTCGCCGACCGTCATTCCGTGCGCTCAGTCTATCTCGCCGCCTTCGCGCTGCAGGTGCCGCTGCTGGCGCTCGCCGGCGTCGCCACCGGGATGCCGCTGGTCGCAGTCGCGGTGTTCATGGTCTGCGTCAACGTCGCCGGATTGCCGGCCGAGAACATGCTGATCGCGCGCTACACGCCGCACCGCCACCGCGCACTGGTGTTCGGGCTCAAGTTCGTGCTGGCCAGCGGCATCGCCAGCCTGGGCGTGCTGATCGAGGGTAGGCTCTACGACATGACCGGCGGCTTCCTTGCCGTGTTCGCGGCGCTGGCGACTTTGGCGCTGATCGGCGCCGCCGCCATCCTCATGCTGCCGCAAGACGCCAAGCCGGCGTTGCAACCGGAAGCGGCCGAATGACGGCGCCGGTCACCATCGCCCGTCTCGATCACCTGGTCCTGACGGTCGCCGACATCGACGCGACCTGCGAATTCTATGGCCGCGTGCTCGGCATGGCGCGCGCCAGCTTCGCCGGCGGGCGCACGGCGCTTTCCTTCGGCAACCAGAAGATCAACCTGCACCAGGCCGGCAACGAATACGACCCCAAGGCGACGACGCCGATGCCAGGCTCGGGCGATCTCTGCTTCATCACCGAAACGCCACTCGACGCGGTGACGGCGCATCTCAAGGATTGCGAGGTCGAGATCATCGAGGGTCCGGCGATGAAGACCGGCGCCACCGGGCCGATCCGCTCGGTCTATTTCCGTGATCCCGACGGCAACCTGATCGAGGTTTCCAACTACGTCTGATGCCACGCCCTAGAGCTGGCCCAGGTTTTCCAACTCCGAGACGCACACTGCCAGCACCTTCTGCAGGTTGGCTTCGAGAACTCGTGCTCGGCCATGAGCCGGAGCATGTCGGCGGCCTCCAGCACCATCAGCCGGGTTTCGGTGATGGCGGTGACGGTCGCCGTGCGTTTGCGGTTCATCATCACGCCAATTTCGCCGAAGAAGTCGCCGTCGCTGAGATGGCGCGGCGGCGCGTTGATGAGATCGACTTCAACGTCGCCGGTGGCGATGAAATACATGGCGTC
>JAYNJY010000080.1:3997-6692 GCA_038110665.1 Rhodospirillaceae bacterium
GCGATCTCTGCTTCATCACGGAGACACCCTTGGACACGGTGATGGCGCACTTGGGCGATTGCGGCGTCGAGATCATCGAGGGGCCGGCCATGAAGACTGGTGCCGTCGGCCCGATCCGTTCGGTCTATTTCCGCGATCCGGACGGCAACCTCATCGAGGTTTCCAATTACGTCTAAGCCCTAGAATTGGCCCAGGTTTTCCAGCTCGGAGACGCGCACCGCCAACACCTTCTGCAGGTTGGTTTCGAGGATTTCGTGCTCGGCCATGAGCCGGCGCATGTCGGTCGCCTCCAGCACCATCAGGCGGGTTTCGGTGATGGCGGTGACGGTCGCGGTGCGCTTGCGGTTCATCATCACGCCGATCTCGCCGAAGAAATCGCCGTCGCTGAGCAGACGTGGCGGCGAATGGATCAGATCGACCTCGACCTCGCCGGACGCGATGAAATACATGGCGTCCGAGACCTCTCCCCGGCGCACGATGGTATGGCGCGGCGGCACCACGAGCGGGATCAACTTGTCGACGATCTCGGCAATGACGGCGGCATCGACGCCGGCGAAGATCGGCACCTTGGCGACCATGCTGAGTGTCACGCGGAACTCGTGCTGCGAAACTCCTGCGCGAAACCGCTGGCCAGAATGCCGGTCGGGAGCGCGTACATGGCGATGCCCATGATCATCAGCAGGCCACCGAAGACCTTGCCGGCCGGGGTCATCGGCGTGACGTCGCCGCAGCCGACTGTGGTCCGCGTCGCCATCGCCCACCACATGGAATCCGGGATCGAACCGAACTTCTCGGGCTGGACCTTGTGTTCGAGCAGATAGGCGACGCTGCCGCTGAACACCAACAGCGTCATCATGATCATCAGCGCCGCCAGCAATGCCCGGCGCTGGGCCCCGAATACCTTGGCGACCGTCGCCAGCGCCGGCGAATAGCGCGACAGCTTGAGCAGCCGCAGCACGCAGAAGACGCGCAGGAAGCGGAGGTCGATATCGACCAGGAAGGCGAGATAAAACGGCAGGATGGCTAGCAGGTCGACGATCGCCATCGGCGTAAGCATGTAGCGCCAGCGGCTACCGAAGGGGCCGTGCGGCGTTTCGTGCGGATCCTCGACCACGACCCAGACGCGCGCCGCGTACTCGATGGTGAAGATCATCACCGACACATAATCGAAAAGCTGGAACCAGACACCGTGCGCGGCGGCGAGATTCGGCACGCTTTCGAGGATCACGGCGATGACGTTGAGAACGATCAGCACCACCAAGACGCCGTCGACGTAAGGACCGAATGGGCTGGTGCCGTCGCGCTGTTCGAGAATGTGGTAGAGACGGGCGCGCAATCTTTTCATTCGCGGTCTCAGCCGGTGGCTTTTTGCAGGGCCTGATCGAGATCGTAGATCAGGTCGTCGGCGGTCTCCAGGCCGATGGAGAGGCGAATCACCTCGGGTCCGGCGCCGGCGGCGGCGCGCTGCTCGTCGGTGAGCTGGCGATGCGTGGTCGAGGCCGGATGCAGGATCAACGAACGCGTGTCGCCGACGTTGGCCAGGTGCGAGAACAGGTTAACCCTTTCGACCAGCCCGACACCGGCGTCGTAACCGCCCTTGAGGCCGCAGGTGAACACGGAGCCCGCGCCCTTGGGCAGGTATTTCCGCGCCAGGGCGTGATAGGAGTTATCTGGTAGGCCGGCGTAAGAGACCCACGCGACTTTGGGGTGGCCTTGCAGGAACTCCGCCACTTTCTGGGCATTCTCGACGTGGCGCTCCATGCGCAGGTGCAGCGTCTCCATGCCGGTGATGGTATAGAACGCATTGGCCGGCGACATGCATGGGCCGAAATCACGCAAACCGACCGCGCGCGCCTTCATGGTGAAGCCGAAGTCGCCGAAGGTCTCGGCAAATGTCAGGCCGTGGTAGGCCGGGTCGGGCTCGGTCATGGTCGGGAATTTACCGCTTCCGGCCCAGTCGAAATGCCCGGACTCGACGAGCGCGCCGCCCAAGGACGTGCCATGGCCGGACAGGAACTTGGTGGTCGAGTGGACGATCAAGTCTGCGCCCCAGTGGAACGGTTGGCAGAGGTAGGGCGTCGCCAGCGTGTTGTCGACGATCAAGGGGATGCCAGCGTCCTTGGCGATGACGGCGACGGCTTCGAGATCGACAACGACGCCACCCGGATTGGCCAGGACCTCGATGAAGATCGCCTTGGTCTTGGGCGTCAACGCCTTCCGGAAGTTTTCCGGGTCCTTCGGGTCGACGAAATGGCAGGTCCAGCCGAGGCGCTTGAAGCTGACGCCGAACTGGGTGATCGACCCACCGTAGAGATTCCTGGAGGCGATGAACTCGTTGCCCGGGTCGAGCAGCGTGACGAAGGCCAGGAATTGTGCCGCGTGACCGGAAGACGCGCAGACCGCGGCGCGGCCGTCCTCCAAATTTGCGATACGCTCCTCGAGCACGGAAACGGTCGGGTTGGTTAGGCGTGAGTAGATGAAGCCGAAGGTCTGCAGGTTGAACAGGTCGGCAGCGTGCTCGGCGTCGTCGAAGACGTAAGACGTGGTCTGGTAGATCGGCGTGTTGCGCGCGCCGGTGATCGGGTCCGGCCGGGCGCCGGCGTGGATGGCGCGGGTCTCCAGGCCGTATCGGTGCGCCCCTTTCGGCTTTTCATCGGCGCTCATGCCCGGCCCATCCGCCTCAAGCCAGGCGCGG
>JAYNJY010000080.1:6702-11837 GCA_038110665.1 Rhodospirillaceae bacterium
CGTTCTTTCTGTCGTCGTTCGTCATGTCAGCCGGCTTTCCGACGCTTCGAGGAAATCACGCCGGAATTGACGCCGCTCCAGCTCAGTTCGCCGAACAGCCGGCCGTATTCGATCTTCGGACAGCGGTCCATGACGACGGCGAGGCCGGCGGCGCGGGCACGCTCGGCGGCGGCGTCGTTGCGCACGCCCAACTGCATCCAGATCACCCGGATGCCCTTTTCCGATGCCAACCGGATGGCCTCTTCGACGATCGCGCCGGCAGCGTCGGACGAGCGGAAGATGTCGACCATGTCTAACTTGTCCGGAATGTCGGCGAGGCTGGCGTAGCAGGGCTCGCCGTGGATTTCCTTGCCGGCCTGGCCGGGATTGACGGGAATGACGCGGTAGCCCTTGCCGATCAGGTACTTCATGGCGAAGTTGGAGGGCCGCACCCAGTTCGGGCTGGCGCCGACCATGGCAACGGTGCGGACCGTGCGCAGGATGCGCTCGATCTCCGCGTCGTCGTAGACGAGCGGCGCCGCCCCCTCGGGAGCGCTCATCGGTCGCTCCATTCGGGCATCGGCTTCTTTCCGACGAAGGCGTCGATGCCAGCGCGGGTGTCGTGGTCCTGCATGTTGTCGGTAATGACCCGGGTCGCCTGCTCATAGGCACCCTCAAGACCGACCTCCAATTGGCTGTAGAACAACTGTTTTCCGCGCGCCAACGCCTTCGGCGACTTGCCCGCCAGGGTGGCCGCCATGGCGGCCACCGCCGCGTCCAGTTCTGCCGCCGGCACGACCCGGTTGACGAGGCCGGAGTCACGCGCCGTCGCGGCGTCGATGAATTCGCCGGTCATCAGCATCTCCATGGCCTGCTTGCGCGGTAGGTTGCGGGTGACCGCGACCATGGGGGTCGAGCAGAACAGACCGACGTTGATGCCAGACGTGGCAAAGGTGGCTTCCTCGACGGCGATGGCGAGATCGCATTGCGCCACCAATTGGCAGCCCGCCGCTGTCGCCATGCCGTGCACGCGCGCGATCACGGGCTGCGGGATGCGGGTCAGCGTCAGCATCATGCGCGAGCACTGGCTGAACAGCGCGTTCATGGCCTCAGGCCCGGGGTCGGCGCGCATCTCGGAGAGATCGTGGCCGGCACAGAACGCCTTGCCGGCGCCGGCGAGCACGACGACGCGGACGCCCGGGTCCTCGGCGATGGCGTCCAACTGGTCCTGGACCGCGGCCATCAGTTCGCTCGAAAGCGCATTGAACTTGGCGCCACGGTTGAGCGTCAACGTGGCGAAGCCGTCGGCGTCATGGCGCAGCAGAACCGCCTCGTTGCTGATAGAAGTCATCGGCAAAACCTCCCGTCGGCGGCGATAATGTTCGGTCCTCGACCCGGAATAGGCAAGGGGTTTGATATTTTCCTTGCCAATGCGGCCCCGGCCTCGCCACAAACCCCGCATGGCTGGCTCTTCGAAAGGACGCACGATCAAGAAGGCGCTCGAACGCGCCGAACGGCTGCTCGCGGCCGGCGACGCCGCCAAGGCGGCGCCCTTGGTCGAGGACGCGCTTCGCCAGGACCCGGAGAGCGCCCAGGCGCACCATCTGGCCGCCAGGATCGTCGCTGGCGGCGGCAACCTCGCGGCGGCACTGGCGCATGCCAAGCGCGCCTGCGACCTGGCGCCCGACGACGCTGGCTACCTCACGACCATCGCGCAATTGTTGCAGGCCACCGGGCGTGACGCGGAGGCCGCCGGCGCCCTCCGCGCCGCGCTGCGACAAGACCCGAATTCGGCCAAGGCCGCCGCCCGGCTCGGTTTCCTGCTTCGCCGCATGGGCGATCTCGGCGGCGCGCTCGGCGCCTTCGGCCGCGCGGTCACACTCGACAGGAGCGGGGTCAACGCTTACCTCGGCTGGGTCGACCTGCTCGGCCGCGCGACGACACCGGCCTACGACGCGGCCCTCGCCGAAGACCTGCTCGCCGCCTTGGAGGGGCCGCTGAGCGCGCCGGAGGAACTGGCGCCCGCGATCGCGCGCCAACTCCGGCAGAAGTACGATTTCGCCGCCGCCGCGCCGGTGCTCGATGCTTCCGATCCGCTGCTCGCGGCCTACCTTGAGCGCTGCCTCAACGTCGATCCGGTCATCGAAACCGCGCTCGCGACGGAACGCGCCCGGCTGATCGGGGTCGACGCAGAGGCTTGGCCGGCGCCTGAGGCGGCGATGGCGCGGCTGATTGCGCTGCAGGGCTTCGTCAACGAATACGTCATGTTCGAAAGCGACGCGGAGCGGGCCGCCTTGGCGGCCCTCGGCGACGGGTTGGAAACGACGCTGGCGGCGGGCGAGGTGCCGGCTCCGCGCCGGTTGCTCACCTATGCCATGTACCGGCCGCTTTCCAGCCTCGCCGGCGCGGAAAGGCTTGCCGAGCTCGATTGGCCGGGCAGGGCCGGGGATTTGGCCGACGTGGTCAGGCTGACGCTCGCGGACGCGCTCACCGAAAGGCGGCTCCGCGACACCATCCCGGCGCTCTCCAAGATCGCCGACGCGACATCCCGGAAGGTCCGCGACCAGTACGAGGAGCATCCTTATCCGCGCTGGACCGCGCCGACGCCGCAAGCGGCGCAGCATCCGGCCGAGCTGCTAAGCGCCATGTTCCGCCATTTCGAGCCGCCGAAATTCCTCGACGAGCGGCTTTCCGTGCTGATCGCCGGCTGTGGCACCGGGCGGCACACGGTGGCCGTCGCGAAGGCCTTCCCGAAAGCCCGCATAACCGCCATCGACCTGTCGCGGGCGTCGCTCGGCTTTGGCCTGCGCATGCTGACGGAACTCGGCATTACCAAAGGAAGGGGCGGGGGCATCCGCTTGCTGCAGGTCGACATCCTCGACGCCGCCAGGCTCGAAGGCCCGTTCGACATGGTCCAGTCGGTCGGCGTTCTGCACCACATTGCCGAGCCCATCGCCGGCTGGCGCGTGCTGGCCAGCCTGCTGCGCCCGGGCGGCGTGATGAAGATCGGGCTCTATGCCGAGCGCGGGCGTCGGGGCGTGCTGAAATGCCGCGACATCATCGCCGCCGAGGGCATCGGCTCGACCGACGCCGACATGCGCGCGTTCCGCCACCGGCTGCTCGCCGCACCGCCAGGCGGCGATTTCGACAAGGTGATGCAGCGCGCCGACTTCTATTCGCTTTCCATGTGCCGCGACCTTTTGTTCCACGTCCAGGAGGTCTGCTACACGCCGGCCCGCATCAAGAGCGAACTGGCGGAACTCGGGCTCGAATTCGTCGGCTTCGAGGAGGTCGAGGCGTTGGGCCTGGCCGCCCAATATCGCGAACGGTTCCCATCCAACCCGGCGCTCGACGATCTCGACAATTGGGAGGCGCTCGAAGCCGTGCTCGACGACCCGCCCGAGGGCTACGTGTTCTGGTGCCGGAAGCCCGGGCCGTGAGTCGCCGGACTTGCCCGGCCGGCGGGTGGCGTCGATAATCGGCACCGTGACTACAACCCCGGAACGCCACGGACGGAACAATGAGTGACCTGATCAGCGCGCGCATCGCCGAATCCATGTCGCGCCTGCTCGGTGCGGATTACGATTCCGAGGCCGTCGACGCCGCCGCGGGCTCCAAGGCGCATCGCGACCGGCTCAATCACCGGCTGGTGGCGTTGGAGATGCGCCGCCAAGCTAATATCGATTCGGTCATCGCCATGGCCTACGCCATCGCCGGCAGCGATGAGATCGACGGCCCGGCACCGGAAGTCGAGGACGACTGGCTGGCGCGTTTCGTCGGCCATGCCCAGGAAGTCGGCAACCCGGTGATGCAGACCGTCTGGGGTGACGCGCTCGCGCATCAGACAGCCAAGCCGGGCAGTTTCAGCCTACGCACGCTCGACGTGCTGGCCGGCATGACCGGCGAGGACTGGGGCATGTGGAAGTGCGTCTGCCGGATCTGTTTCCCGACGGGCTACCTGCTCAAGCTCGGGCGCCGCACGGAATTCGACGAATTCGAGCTCGGCCGCGCCGACATCCAGCGGCTGCAGACGCTCGAACTGATCCACGAGACCGACGACCTGCCGATCACCTTCTACGCGCCGACCAAGGGCCTGACCTTCGATTTCCTCGGTTCCAACCTGGTCGTGCGCCACCCGTCGAGCGCGCTGTTCACGCTGCCGGCCTACCGCACCACCGGCGCGGCGCAGGAAATCTTCCATCATTTGGGCGCCGACGACGCCGACACGGACTACCTGCGTGCGCTCGGCGAGAGCCTCAAGGCCGACGGCTAAGACTTCCGGCTGCGCCGGGCGGCGTGACGGACCGGGATTTAGGGGCAGGGGAGCCATGAGCGCGATCACCATCGAACGGTTCAACGAGATCATCCGCGACGAACTTCCCTGGGCGCATGAGATCGGCATGCGCGCCGACAGTATCGGCAAGGGCGAGGCCGTGCTGAGATTGCCGTTCGGCGGCAAGATGGTGCGCCCCGGCGGCACCATCGCCGGCCCGTTCATGATGGCCTTGGCCGACGCCGCCATGTACGCCGTCGTGCTCAGCGTCATCGGCGAGGTGCAGCTCGCCGTCACCACCAGCCTCAACGTCAATTTCCTGTATCGGCCGGTGCCGGCCGACTTGATGGCAGAAGGACGGCTCTTGAAGGCCGGCAAGCGGCTCGTCGTCTGCGAGGTGACGGTGCATTCGGAGGGCCACGCCGAGCCCGTCGCGCACGTCACCGGCACCTATTCGATCCCGCCGCAGGGCAAGTGACGGGCCGCGCGATGATTTGTGTGGTAATATAATACCGTGTTTCTAAATTACGGTATTTATTGATTTTTCGCCGTTGACAGCCTGTTTTTTTGTGGCATATTCCGCGCGCTGTCGCGGCAATACGGTCGCGTTGCGTATTCAAGAATTCTGGATTGTATCGAGAGACCGCCATGAAGACGTATTCCGCCAAACCCGCGGATGTGGAACGCAAGTGGTTCGTGGTCGACGCCGAGGGCCTCGTCCTCGGTCGGCTGGCCTCCATCATCGCGCTCCGTCTGCGCGGCAAGCACAAGCCGAGCTATACGCCGCATATCGACTGTGGTGATAACATCATCGTCGTCAACGCCGAGAAGGTCATGCTCACCGGCAACAAACGCAACGCCAAGACCTTCTACTGGCACACCG
>JAYNJY010000081.1:0-11790 GCA_038110665.1 Rhodospirillaceae bacterium
GCGGTGGTAGAGCGTCGCATGCAGGCCCGGATAGCACAGAGATATCTCCAGCGAGCTCTTTGCAGCCGGATCCCGTTCCTTGTAAGCGGCGATATCTTCGCGAAGTCTCTTGAAAACCATGGTTCCTAGGATATTTTGTCGCCGGCGGCTTCCGGGTCTAGCCGGCAGCGCCGCCGAGGGTTGCAAACGATGCCGAGTGCCCTGGCCCGTCTTTGATTGGTTGTTATATCGGATGTCCGACAAACCCGATCAAGTTTTATGGGCCGACTTTGGATAGATAATCGTTTGCAATACAACGCCGTAATCGGCCGAGGAGGGAAAGTCCCTGATATTCCTCGCAAAATTTTTGGGGTTAAATTCGACCGATGCCTGAAGTCATTTTCAATGGCCCCGAGGGGCGCCTCGAAGGCCGCTATCACCACTCGAAGATTTCCAACGCGCCGGTCGCGCTGCTGCTGCACCCGCATCCGCAGCACGGCGGGACCATGAGCAACAAGGTCGTCTACGCGCTTTACCAGAGGTTCGTGCAGCGCGGGTTCTCGGCGTTGCGCTTCAACTTCCGCGGCGTCGGGCGCTCGCAGGGCGTGTTCGACAACGGCCAGGGTGAACTCAGCGACGCCGCCACGGCGCTCGACTGGATGCAGACCCACAACCCGAACGCGCGGGTCTGCTGGATCGGCGGTTTCTCTTTCGGCGCCTGGGTCGCCATGCAGTTGATGATGCGCCGCCCGGAGATCAACGGCTTCATTTCCGTGGCGCCGCCGGCCAACATCCACGACTTCTCGTTCCTCGCCCCCTGCCCGGCGTCGGGCATGATCGTGCACGGCGACAAGGACGAGATCGTGCCCATCGTCAGCGTCGAGAAGCTGGCGCAGAAGCTGAAGAAACAGAAGAACATCCAGATCGACTACCAGGTGCTCAAGGGCGGCGACCATTTCCTGCAGGATCACTGCGTCGAACTGATGGAAGTCGTCGACAAGTACCTGAACGCGGCGCTGAAGCGCCAAAACGCCTAGTTCGACCCTAGCCTGCCCGGAAAAGCACGCCGCCGCGTGTCGGCCGGGTGACACCGGTGGTCTGCGGATAGGTCAGCGCCTGGCCGAACACCGAGCGCACCGCCAGGAAAGCAAACGCCTGCGCCTCGAGCGTGTCGCCGTCCCAGCCGACCGCCTCGACCGGCTCGACCGGCACGCCGAGGCGGCGGCGCAGTTCCGCCATCAATACCGGATTGTGCCGGCCGCCGCCGGTCACCAGCCAGCGCAGCGGCTGTGCGGGAAACAGCCGCGCGCCGGCGGCCACGGCGGCGGCGCTGAAGGCGGTCAGCGTGGCGGCGCCGTCGGCCGGCGACATGTCTTCGAGATCGGCGAGAATCTCCGCGAATGTGTCGCGGTCGAGGGATTTCGGCGCGGCGCGGGTGAAGTAGCTGCCACCGAGCCAGGTCTCGATGCGCTCCTCGTCACAGCGGCCGCTGCGGGCGAGCGCGCCGTCGGCGTCGAGCGCCCGGTTGGTGTGGCGTGCCGCCCAGTCGTCGATCAGCGCGCCGCCGGGCCCGGTGTCGAAGGCTAGCACGCCGCCGTCTGGGCTGATCCAGGTGACGTTGGCGACACCGCCGATGTTGAGCATGGCCACCGGGCGTTCGAGCGTGCGGCTGAGCGCCGCGTGGAACACCGGCACCAGCGGCGCGCCCTCGCCGCCGGCGGCGACGTCGGCGGAACGGAAGTCGCAAACAACCGGAATGCCGGTTTCCTTGGCGAGCAACGCGCCGCCGCCGAGTTGGCAGGTGATGCCGTCGTCCGGCGCGTGGAACACGGTCTGGCCGTGAAAGCCGACGAGATCGATCGCTTCCGCCGCCATGCCGGCCTTGCCGAGCAGTGCTCGCACCGCGTCGGCGTGGCGAAGCGTCAATTCGCGCATCACGGCCTGCCCCTCCGCCGACCCATCCGGCGGCCGGCCCATCAGCGCGCGCAAGCGCTGACGGAATTCCGCGTCATATTCGATGCCGAGCGTCGGGCCGAAGGCGAACACGGTGTCGCCGTCGGTCTCAAGCATGGCCGCGTCGATGCCGTCCGCCGACGTGCCGCTCATTAGGCCGATCGCCCGGAGCCTCCGCTGTTCGCCGAATTCGGTCATTCCAGGCCCATCCGATGCCTCGGGAGGATTGCACTTCACCGGCCTATAGCATAAATCCAGGGGCCGGGACATGCTTCGTTCCCGGTCCGCCGCGGGACGCCCGGCAGAGGTAGACATGAGCCAGTACAAATCCGATTTCGTCAGGCAGCTTGTCGAGCGCGGCTTCATGCACCAGTGCACCGACCTCGATGCGCTCGACGCCAAGGCCACCGCCGGAACGATTTCCGCCTACATCGGTTTTGACTGCACGGCGCCGAGCCTGCACGCCGGCTCGCTCGTCTCGATCATGCTGCTCAGGCTGTTCCAGCAGACCGGCCACCGGCCGATCGTGCTGATGGGCGGCGGCACCACCAAGATCGGCGATCCGTCCGGCAAGGACGAAAGCCGCAAACTGCTCGACGACGACGCCATCGCCGCCAACATGGCTGGCATCCGGCAGGTGTTCGCCAAGTACCTCGCCTTCGGCGACGGCCCGACCGACGCGATCATGGTCAACAACGCCGACTGGCTCGACGGCCTGCAATACATCCCGTTCCTGCGCGATTTCGGCCGGCTGTTCTCGGTCAACCGCATGCTCAGCTTCGATTCGGTCAAGCTGCGGCTGGAGCGCGAGCATCACCTGAGCTTCCTGGAATTCAACTACATGATCCTCCAGGCCTACGATTTCGTCGAACTCTCCAAGCGTCACAGCTGCATCCTGCAGATGGGCGGCTCCGACCAGTGGGGCAACATCGTCAACGGCGTCGAACTCGGCCGCCGGCTGCACGAGGACCAGCAGCACGGCACCACGCTCTTCGGCCTGACGACGCCACTGCTGACCACTTCGTCTGGCGCCAAGATGGGTAAGACCGCGGACGGCGCCATGTGGCTCAACGCCGACATGCTGGCGCCCTACGACTACTGGCAGTTCTGGCGCAACACCGAGGACGCCGACGTCGGCCGCTTCCTGAAGCTGTTCACCGAGCTGCCGCTCGACGAGATCGCCAAACTGGAAAAGCTGAAGGGCGCCGAGTTAAACGACGCCAAGAAGGTGCTCGCCGACCACGCGACCGCGCTCTGCCACGGCGAAGCCGCCGCCAAGGAAGCGCGCACCACGGCGGAAGCCGCGTTCGAACAGGGTGCCTCGGCGGCCGGCCTGCCGACCATCCAAGTGCCGGCGGCGGAACTCTCGGCCGGCATTTCGGTGATCGATCTGTTCTGCCGCGCCGGTTTCGCCGGCTCCAACGGCGAGGCCCGGCGCCTGATCCGGGGCGGCGGTGGGCGCCTCAACGACGCCGTCATCTCCGACGAGACCCTTAGCGTTTCCGGCGCCGACGCCGACGCCGACGGCGTCATCAAGCTCTCCGCCGGCAAGAAGCGCCACGTGCTCGTCCGTCCCGCCGGATAAAACCGGATGCACGGCCTGCTCGAACGCAACGCCGCCATCGTCACCAGCCCGCGCGGCTTTCTCGCCCTCATCGCGACGACGCTGGCGCTGCTCGCGCTGATCCGCGCCTTCCTGTTCCCCGGCGTCGGCGGCGACGACGGCGAGCAACTGGTGTTCTCGCAGTTCTTCGACTGGGGCTACCAACTGCGCAACCCGCCACTGGTGACCTGGCTGCTGATCGGCCTGCAGGAGCTAACCGGCCCGACGGTGTTTTCCATCGTACTGCTGCGCGGCCTGGCGCTTTTCGCCGTCTACGCGCTTTCGTTCGGCGTCGCGCTGGAACTGCTCGGCGAGCGCCGCATCGCCGCGCTCTCCGCCGGCTCGCTCCTGATGATCTTCCAGGTCGGCTGGAACACCATCCACGGCTTCACCCACACCACTTTCGTCACCGCGTTCTATCTCGCCGCCCTTTACCTGGTGCTGCGCCTCGGCCGCGCGCCGAGCGTCTGGGGCCGTGTGCTGTTCGGCGCGGTACTTGGGTTCGGCCTGATGGCCAAGTACAGCTTCGCGCTGTTCGCGTTGGCGCTGGTCATCGCCGCGCTGTTCGAGCGCGACCTACGGCGCGCCATCCTGTCACCTTGGGTCGCCCTGGGCGTCGCGCTCAGCCTGCCCGTGGTGGTGCTGCAACTGACATGGCTCGTCGAGCAGGCACCGTCGCATTACCTGGTCCGCAGCGAGGTACCGCTCAGTCTCGGCGAGAACGCGCTCCGCATCCTCAAGACCCTGCTCAGGGTCTGCCTGTCGGTCGTCGGCTTCGTCATGCCGTTCGCCGTACTCCGGTTGGCGGTGTTCTGGCGCGCCGTACGATCTCGGCCGAAGCCCGAAGGCGAGCGTGCCGCCAGGCTTCGTTTCCTCGAACGCATGCTCATGATCATCGCTATCGCCGCCTTCGGCGCCATCGCGATCATCCAGGCCGACCGGCCGCGCAGCCATTACCTGTTCGTCCTGGTGCCGTTCGTGCCTTACCTGTTTCTCCGCTTCGGTGCCGCCTTCACCGCCGTGCAAATCCGGCGCTACGCCGCGCTGGTGACGCTGAGCGCCGTCGTGCTGGTCACGGCATTGGTGACGAAGTATTTCGTCGAACCGCTGATCTGCGGCCACTGCGAGGACCATGTGCCTTACGATTCCTTCGCCCGTCAGCTCCGCGACGCGGGCTTCAAGGGCGGCACCATCTTCGCCTATTTCCACAAGGAGCCGCTCGCCGGCAACCTGCGCGTACGCTTCCCGCATGACCGGATCGTCAGCGCCAAGCACCCGAAGGCGATCCCGCCCAAGCGCCAGCCGCCCGGGCAATGCCTGGTCGTCTGGCCGGTCAAGGGCTCGGTCGAACCCAAGTCGGCGACCGTCCGCGGCGCCAACGAAAGCCCGCTCGCGACCAAGCTTCCCTACGACTATCCGTCGCGCGTCATCACGGCGCCGCTGTCACCCTGGGGCAAGCGTCCGCAACAACTCGAATTCCTGATCGTTGAGGGCGGCGCCGGCGGGTGCCGCTGAAGCTTCGCGGCCGCTACTGCGCGCGCGGCGCCTTGGTGCCATCGCCGGGCTTGTCGGTCGGGGTGTCGGTCCGCGAGAAGATGCCGAACACGTTCCTGAGGAAGCCCGGGGTCAGGGCGGAGAGCGGATTGACCGCCACCACCGGATCGTGCAGCGGCCCGGTCATGGTGTAGGTGGCGGCGAACACGCCACCGCCCTTCTCGCCGCCGGTGAACAGATCGCCGAGCACCGGGATGCGACCGAACGCCGAGTTGATCACGTAGGCCGGAATCACGGTGCCCTCCAGATCGACGATGTCGGTGTGGCGATAGACTTTGCCGGTCGCCGTGAAGCCGAGCGAATTGCCGGTCGCCTTGGCGTTCTTGAGATTGAACACGCCGCGCGCCAACTCGAACGGGATGACCAGATCGCGGAACGCCAGGCCGTCACCCTGCAGGGCGTCGAGGATGCCGGTCAGCGACATGATCGAGACCAGGTGCGCCAGCGCCGGCGCGTTGATGACGCGGTAGTCGTTGACCGTGATGGTGCCCGTCAGCGGCTGGTTCGGCTTGGCGTCGTCGTAGGCGCCGGTGATCAGCAGCTTGCCGCCGACCATGTTCGGGTAGAGCCCGAGCACCTTGAGTACCGAGCCGGCGTCGTCGGAGCGCATGGTGAAGTCGCGATTGCCGTCGTCGCGCGGTCGGATCGACAGATCGAAGGTCGAGTCGGCGTCGATGCGGCTGGTCAGCATCACCGTCTTCCAAAGGTTGCCGGCGCGCGCGAAGGTGCCGGAAACGTCGTAGAGCGATTGTTGCTGGTCGATCCACACGCGGTCGAACTCGACCACCAGGGTCAGCTTGTCGAGCAGCGGGTGATCTGTCTCGGCGCCGGAATCGTCGGCCATGACCTCCTGCCACAACGGCGAAAGGTCGAACGACGGCCCATGGAAGCCAGCCTCCCAACCGCCGTCCGATTTCGGGATCAGGGCGCCTTTAATGGATGTGCGGCCGTAGGCGATGCGGGCGAACTCGATGCGCTCGAGCCCGGTGCCGTCGAGCGCGTACTTGGCCTTGCCCTGGACGTCGAGGTCCGCGGCCTTGAGCAGGAAGCGCGGGATGTCGATGACCACCTTGCCCCCGAGGTCGACCACGACCTCCGCGCTGCCAGCTACGCCGACCGGCTTGGACCAGCCGAAGGCCGGCGCCGACAGCGCCGCTTCCTTGATGTCGGCCTTGACCTCGAGACGGCGGTCGTGGCCGGGGAACACTGTGTAGGTAATGTCCGAGGTGACGCCGCCCTTGATGTAGTTGCCGGAGAACGGCTCCATGTCGAGGCCGAGGTCGCGTACGTGGCGCACGTCGGTGATCTTTGCATGCAGCTTGTACTGGCTGCGGAAATTGACCTTTTTGTTGAAGTTTTCGCGCCACGACAGATGCGCCGGGATGTCGGCGACGCGCACGTCGCCCTTGACGTCCATGCCGTGCACGTCGATGCGCACGTCGAGCTGGCCGCCGTCAATGCCGCGGCCGAGGAAGATGTTGCCGATGCTGACGTCGGCCAGCTTGGAGCGTGCCCAGACCTTGACCTGGTCGAACTTGAGGTCCTTCTCCAGGATGAAGAAAAGCTTGAGCCGCGTGTCGGCGCGACCGGCCGCCTTGCGCAGGTCCAGGTTGAGCGCCGAGGTGTACTTGAACGGTTCGTTGTCGATGTAGGCGAGCTTGGCGCCGAGCCCGCCCTTGATCTGCAGGTCGATGTCGGCGAACTGGTCGTACTGGTCGAGGCCGCTGAGCACGATCCGCCCGCCCTCGATCTCGAGCCCGTTCGATTTGCCGCCCTCGGCGTAGATGGTGAAGCTCTGCTTGTCGAAGCGCATGGTCGCGGCGGCGCCGACCACCTTCGGCATCGGCGGCAGGTATTCGACCTCCGCGCCGGTCGCCTTCATGGTGCCGTCGAGCGCCAGCAGGTTGAAGGCGCCCTCGTCGCCGAGCGTGAACTCGGCCTGGAAACCAACGTCGGTGACCAGCCCCTTCCTGATGTGCGTCGTGACCCAGGCGCGCGGGTCCGGCGCCACGGCGGTCGGCCAATAGGTCGGCAACGCCTCGGCGGACATGCGGTCGACGGTGCCCTTGGCGGTGCCGCGCGCCGGTTTGTCCTTGTCGCCGAGCCCCTTCAACTCGCCCGACAGCGTCAGCACCGGGCCGGCGCCGTCGATGACCAGGCGGGTGACGGAAAGGTCGCGCGCATCGCCCGAAAGCGTGCCCGCGAACGAGAGCGCACGGATCGGTTCGGGGAAATCGACCGGCTTGGGCAGGCGCAATTCGATGCCTTCGGCGAAGCGCATGTCGAGCGACTCGACCTCGACGCCGCTGGCGGCGCGGAAGCGCGCGCGCAACTTGGCCTCGGCGACGGCGATCTCCTGCTGGAACGGTTTCGGCAGGCGCAAGCGGCCGTCCTTGCCCGTGATGTCGACGTTGACCGCCTTGATGTCGCCGTCGATCGGGAACGCTACGCCGATGGTGCCCGAGAACGGCATGTCGAGCACCTGCAGCGGCGCGAGGTCGGTGGCGAGCGAAGCGAACACCGCCGGCGCAACGTCGGAGAAGCGGAAGTCGAGCCGCACCTCGCGCCCGGCGAAGATGTAGGCGCCGTCGGCGACCAGTTCGGTGTTGTGGCCGCCCTCGTCGAGCACCAGGTTGAGTTCGCCCTTGAGCCGGTCGGCGAGACGCACCAGCCGCACGTCGGCGACGGGCAGCCGCCACTTCTTGCGCAGCAGCTGGTCGTTGACGGTGACCGCGCCGCCGATGATCGCGACCCGGCTGAGGAAGCTCATCGGATGATCCAGCGACGGCGCCGCCATCAGGCGGTCGAGGAAGTTCTGGGTGATGCCGGCCGAACCAGTCGTCGCCTCGACGCCGAAACCGACGTCGATGGTGCCATCGCGCTCGCGCCGGATCGACACCCGGGGGCCGTAGAACTCGACGCTTTGCGGCGCGATCTTGCCGGCGATGAGCGCGCTGCCGCTGAGCGAGAACGCGACCTCGGGCACGCTGCCGATGGTCGCGCCATTGTTGGAGCGGATGTTGACGTTGAGGACGCGGATGTCGAGCGCGCGTTCCCAGCCGGCCCAGGTCAGGATGGTGTCGCCGAGTTCGAGCTTGAAATCGCGGTGCCCGACGTTGACGGCGCGTTCCAGGTATTCGGTCAGGAAACCGAGCGACACCGGTCCCTTGGAAAGCTGCCACGCCAACAGGCTGATGACGATGGCGATGCCGGCGCCGAGCCCGCCCAGAAGCTGGATCAATCCCTTGACGGCTCGTCGAACCATGCCGATACCTTAATCTAACAGCCGGCAACCCCGCCGATCGCTCGGCCGCCGTTTACCGGTTTCGCAGTCCGCCGCCCATGAGACCGGTATCTTATGCCCGATTTCCGCATCGCCGACAGCCTCCAATACGTGCCCGGGCCCCACGACCCGGAGGCCGTCGCCCGCGAGCGCGAGAAATGGCTGGCCGCCGCCGAACGCGCCGAATTGCCGGATGGCCGCAACGCCTCGGATCTGGCCAGGGCCGTGGCCGCCGATTCCGTCACCGGTCCGCTGCTCGATAGCGTGTTCGGAAACAGCCCGTACCTCGCCGGTCTGGCGCTTCGCGATCCCGGATTCGTCTGCGATCTGATGACCCGGGGACCCGACGAAACCCTCGCCGACATTCTTTACCAGGTAACCGAAAAGACCCAAGAAACCCTTAATGACGGGGACATAAGCCGGTTTCTCCGGATTTCCAAGCGCCGGGTCGCATTTACCATCGCGCTCGCCGACATCGGCGGCATCTGGCCGCTGGAACGGATCACCGGCGGGCTCTCCGATTTCGCCGACGGCGCGCTCGACCTGACGGCGGCGCATCTGCTGCGCCAGGCCGCCGGACAGGGCGTGCTCGACCTCGCCGACCCGGCCGATCCGCTACCGGGTAGCGGACTGATCGTCCTAGCCATGGGCAAATTGGGGGCGCACGAACTCAACTACTCCAGCGATATCGACCTGATCGTGCTCTATGACACGGACAGGATCAGAACTTCGCAGCCCGACCGCCTGCAGAACGGCTTCGTGCGGCTGACCCGCAACCTGATCAAGCTGATGGACGAGCGCACGGCGCACGGCTACGTGTTCCGCACCGACTTGCGCCTCCGGCCCGACCCGAGCGCGACGCCGCTCGCGCTTTCGGTGCTGGCGGCCGAGACCTACTACGAGAGCCTCGGCCAGAACTGGGAACGCGCCGCCATGATCAAGGCACGCGCGGCGGCCGGCGACAAGGCCGCCGGACAGGCATTCCTCAAGCACCTGGTGCCGTTCATCTGGCGCAAGAGCCTCGATTTCGCCGCCATCCAGGACATCCACGCGATCAAGCGCCAGATCGCCGCGCACCGGGGCGGCACCGACATCAAGACCCTCGGCCACAACGTCAAGCTCGGCCAGGGCGGCATCCGCGAGATCGAGTTCTTCGCCCAGACGCAGCAGCTGATCTGGGGCGGACGCGAACCCTGGTTGCGGTCTTCGGGCACCGTCCGCGCACTCGACGATCTCGCCCGCTTCGGCCATTGCGAACCCGGCGTGACGGCGGAACTGACTGAGTCCTACCGGTTCCTGCGCCGTGTCGAGCACCGCCTGCAGATGATCGACGACGAGCAATCCCAAGCGCTGCCGGAAACCGAGGACGGCTATGCCCGCCTCGCCACCTTCCTCGGCCATGACAGCGCCGACGACTTCAGCGACACGCTGCTGTTTCATCTCCGCCGGGTGCAGGGCCACTACGGCCAGCTTTTCGCCGACGCGCCGGAACTCGGCGCCGACAGCGGCGGCAACCTGGTCTTCACCGGCGGCGACGCCGACCCGGAAACGCTCCAGACCATCGCCGGCCTCGGCTTCAAGTCACCGGAAACCATCGACGGCATGATCCGCGCCTGGCACCACGGCCGCCACCGCGCCACGCAATCGACCAGGGCGCGCGAAATCCTGACCGAACTGGTGCCCAGGCTGTTGACCGCGCTCGCCGCCACCGCCGATCCGGACGCGGCGATGCTGCGCTTCGACCAGTTCCTGAAGGGCCTGCCGGCCGGCGTGCAGCTGTTCTCGATGTTCCAGGCGAACCCGCAACTCCTCGACTTGATCGCCGAGATTGTCGGCATCGCGCCGCGCCTCGCGCGCCACATGGGCACGCATCCCAACGTCATCGACAGCGTGCTCGCCGGCGATTTCTTCGGGCCGCTGCCCGACGCCGCCGAACTGCGCGAGGAGTTCGCGACCATACTGGCGCGCGCGGACCACTTCGAGGCCAAGCTCGACACGGCCCGGCGCTGGGCGCACGACCGCCGCTTCCAGGTCGGCGTGCAGCGCCTGCGCGGCACTGTCGAGGCGCCGGTCGCGGCACTCACGCTTTCCAACATCGCCGAGACCGTGGTGTCGGGCCTGTTCGACCCGGTCCAGGCGGCCTACACCGAGAACCACGGCCGCATCGCCGGCGCCGAGATGGCGATCGTGGCGCTCGGCAAGCTCGGCAGCCGCGAGATGTCGGCGAGTTCCGACTTAGACCTCGTCTTCATCTACGACGTGCCGCCGGATGCCAAGGCGTCCGACGGTGCGCGCCCGCAATCGCCGACGCAGTACTACGCCCGTCTCGGCCAGCGCCTGATCAACGCGATCACGGCACTCACCGCCGAGGGCAGCCTCTACGAGGTCGACAGGCGCCGGCGGCCGGCGGGCCTCGCCGGTCCGGTGGCGCCCACGACCGAGCCTTTCCGGCTCGACCACGCCGACCAGGCCTGGACCTGGGAGCACATGGCGCTGACCTGCGCGCGCGTCATCCATGCCACCTCCGAGACCTACCGCGCCATCGTCGAGCGCGAGATCAAGACGGCGCTGACCCGGCCGCGCGATCCGGTGAAGTTGCTGCGCGACGTCGCCGACATGCGCGCGCGCCTGGCGCGCGAGAAGCCGGCCGAATGCCTGTGGTCGCTGAAGCAGTTGCGCGGCGGCGTCGTCGACATCGAGTTCATCGCCCAGTACCTGGCGCTGCGGCACGCCGCCGAGCGCCCGACGCTGCTGCATCCGGGCACGCTCGGCGCGCTCGACACCCTGGTCCAGGCCGGCGCGCTCGATGCCGGCATGGGCAAGCGCCTGGCCGATGCGCTCGGGCTCTGGCTGGCGCTGCAGGGCATACTGTCGCTGGCCGTCGAGGACGACGTCACCGCCGAACGCGTCGCGGCGTTCCCGGACGCGCTCAAGGCGCGCTTGGCGCGCGTCGCCGGCGCCGCCGACTTCGGCGCCCTCGAAACCCTGGTCCAGGCGCGGGCGGCCGAGGTCTACGACATCTTCCAGGCGATCGTCGAGGAACCGGCGGCGGCGCTGCCGGCGGCGGACGCGGATGCACCGGAAATGCCCGCACCTTTGATCTGATCGCCGGCGGCTTTACAGAGACGCACCGAGTGCGTAATTTCATAAAACCGTCACGACCCTGGAGCCGGCCGACGATGACCCCTTCTGAATTCAAGTCCTGGCGCAAGTCGCTGAAACTGACCCAGAAAGAGGCCGCGCATAAGCTCGGTCTCAAGCCCCGCATCATCCAGTATTACGAGAAAGGCGAGCGCAACGGCTCGTCGTTCGAGGTGCCGCGTTCGGTCGAACTGGCGAGTTTCGCCATCAGCCTCGGCATCGAGCGCTTACCCGGGAAGGATGCCCCGAAGCGCTACTTCAAGCTGGCCAAGAAGCT
>JAYNJY010000082.1:0-11623 GCA_038110665.1 Rhodospirillaceae bacterium
AACTTCCATGCGGCAATCCTCCTCTGGTAAAACGTAGTCCGGGTGTTCAGAGGCGTCGGGTGACGCCGCCGCGCGCGCCGGTATTGAGCTGATTGGCGAATTCCGGCGCCATCGGCCGTGGCCGTAGCGCGTTCAGCCACACCCGCCACAGCAGCCGCTTCTTTTCCGGTTCGTCGAAGTCCTCGATCCGACTACGCGAGTGGAAGGTGACGCGGTTGTTGAGAATCTGGATGTCGCCGGCCTGGAACTCCATGGCCAGGCGAAACTCGTCGTGCATCGAGATGTCGCGGACATAGTCGATCGCCGCCTGCGACAGCTCGTCGAGGCCGCCGGCGTGCTTTTCCGCACCGAGTTCGATCTGGCGCTTGTTGAATCGCGCCGACATCTTGCCACCGAACCAGCTGAACACCGGGATGCGGTGATGGCTGAGCTCCTTCGCCGTAGTGCCCTTGCCGACCAGATCGAGGTGAAAGCCCTCGCAAAGCGGGGCCAGATATTCGGGGTGCTCGGCCAGGATCCGGTTGTACATGGCGAGCGAGCTGACCACGGCGCTCTCGCCGCCCCACTTCGCCGGCCGCTCGCAAAGCAAAGCCACGAAGTCGCAGCTGTCGGTGTGCGGATGGATCTCCACCGTGGTGCGATGAAATCGGATATTGTGGCGGTAGGGGTCGTCGCCCTCGTACTTGTCGCCGTAGTCGGTCACCGCGCTCATCATTTCGCCGGCGGCGTTCTGGGTAATGCCGTAGCCGAAGTGCGCGCAAACGCCCCAATAGATGGCTTGCAGCGTGACCCGGTCGTAGCGCGATACGTCGAGGCCGCGCAGAAAAACGAAACCACGCCCGTCGGCGAGCACGTCGAGCAGGTCGGCCAGGACCGGCCCCAGCGTCGGCAGCTCGAACTCGTCCTTGCCGAAGCCGGTCAGCGACCGGCCTTCGGCGATGACCTGGCCGGCGGCGGTCTCGAGTTCGGCGATCTCGGCAGGCGTGAAGCGGTAAATCCACTTGTCCGGGTCGGCGTGGTCGGCGGCCTTCCAGACGGCCGGATCCTCGACGGGATAGCGCAATATATCAATCATGGCGTCGAATTTAGAGGACCGCTTGACCCATGTCATCCCTCCTCGTGGCGTCCTGACCTAGACTTTTGCTATTCGGCGGCTACGATGACGCGGTTGCTGACGGAGTGGCGTTTTGCATCTGTTTCTATCGACCCGGACCTTGCGCCGCGCCATCGTGGCGCTGCTCGCCCTGGCACTTTCGGCGCACGGCTTCGCGCCGGACGCCAAGGCAGCGAAGATCGCGCCCGAGGACCTGAGCCTCGAGCAGGCGCTGCACGTCATCTGCTCGGCCTCCGGTAACCGTGGCCTCGGCCAGGAAGCCCCACCCAAGCGCCCGGGCGAGATGTGCCCGCTCTGCCCCGCCTTCACCGGCCCGGCCGTCGCGGCGCCTGTCGTCGTAGCGCTGTCCCAGCCGCAGTGGACGCGTTTCGAGCGCGCCCTGCCGGCCGCCTTCGAAACCCGCTACACGACGCCACGGCGCCGCTTCCAGGCGCGTGCGCCCCCCATCGGATCCTTCGCCTGACCGCCGGGCGCGGCCAGCACCGCGCCGCAACCAACTCAATCGAAGGAACCAAGAAATGTCCAATATCCTGCGCCCGCTCGCCGCGGGCTTCACCGCCTTGATCGTCTCCCTCGTCACCGCCACCGGCGCCATCGCCGCGGATCTCGAGGTGACTGGCGCCTGGGCCCGCGCCACGCCGCCGGGCGTCAAGAACGGCGGTGGCTACATGACCATTCAGAACCACGGCGCCGCCGACAAGCTGGTCGGCGTCGGCGGCGACATCGCCGCCCGCATCGAACTGCACGAGCACGCCATGGTCGGCGACGTCATGAAAATGCGCCAGGTGCCGGCCATCGACGTCCCCATGCACGGCAAGGCCGAGCTCAAGCCCGGCGGCTACCATGTCATGTTCATCGGCCTCAAGGCGCCGCTCAAGGAAGGCGCCATGGTCATGCTCAAGCTCAAGTTCGAGAAGGGAGGCGAGGTCTTGGTCCACATGCCGGTCAGGAAGGCGGCGCCCGGCGGCATGTCGGGCATGGAGCACGACAAGAAGAAGCACAGCCACTAAGGCGAAACCGCCGATTGCGAAGGGCGGGCGGCGCGGTTAATGTGCGTCCGCCCCTCGCCGGCCCGCCGGCCGGGCCGGGTGTATGACGTTGACTTGAGGAGGACGGTTGCATGGACGCCGAGGGCAAGCTGAGGCTGGGCATTCCCAAGGGAAGCCTCGAGGAGGCCACGGTCGAACTGTTCCGGCAGGCCGGCTGGACGATTTCGTCGCGCTCGCGCAACTATTTCCCGAGCATCGACGATCCCGAGATCGAATGCGCGCTGGTCCGCTCCCAGGAAATGGGCCCTTACGTCGCCGGCGGCACGCTCGACGCCGGGCTCTGCGGCATCGACTGGCTGATGGAGACCGAGACCGACAAGGAACTCGAGGTCGTCACCGACTTGATTTATTCCAAGGCCTCGGACCGCAAGGCGCGCTGGGTGCTGGTGGTCGACGGCAAGAGCCCGATCCAGACCGTCGAGGACCTCGCCGGCAAGACCATCGCCACCGAATTGGTCGGCTATACCAAGCGCTATCTCGAGGCGCGCGGCATCGACGCCACGGTGCAGTTCTCCTGGGGTGCGACCGAGGCCAAGGTGGTCGAGGGCATGGCCGACGCCGCCGTCGAGATCACCGAAACCGGCACCACCATCCGGGCGCACGGCCTCCGGATCGTCTGCGACCTGTTGGAGACTCACACCGTGTTCTTCGCCAACCGGCAGGCTATGGCCGACCCCTGGAAACGCGCCAAGATCGAACAAATCGCGCTGTTGACCCAGGCGGCGCTGGCGGCGCGCAACAAGGTGCTGTTGAAGATGAACGTGGCGGCCAAGGACCTCGACGCCGTCATCGCGTTGCTGCCGAGCCTGCACGCGCCGACCGTGAACGCGCTCTCCGACGGCGCCTGGTCGGCGGTCGAGACCGTCGTCGACAGCCACGCGGTGCGCACCCTGGTGCCGCGCCTCAAGGCGGCTGGCGCCGAAGGCATCCTCGAACTCGACATCCAGAAGATCTGTTGAGCGCCCCCGGCGGCGCGGCCTGAAAGGCATTCTTTCGCCTTTCGACTCCGGCTATGACTCCGGAAGGATTTGGTGGCGGAATCGGAAAAAACCGAATTTTAGGTTCTCTATCGGCGGATCCTCGACCCGGTCAAGGGCGTGGTGCGCATGTACCGCGCCGTGCCGACGCTGACCGACGGCGACGCCCATTTGACTGACGCCAAGCAGGTCATTCCCTACGACAACGACAGCATGGTCACCGCGCGCCGCAATGCCGCCGTGCTGGCGGCCGCCGGCGAGGACCTTGCGGTGGCGTACGCGGCCGGGCGCGAGGTGTTCGTGCTGCTGCCGGTCAACGCCAACGCCATGGCGACCAAGGAATCGGCGACCTGCATGGTCGAATGCCTGCGGAAACTGCCGCCGATCTGCGCCAAGGCGGCGGTGCTGCATATCTTCGACCTGCCGGCGCGGCTCACTCTCGACGTCCTCGACAACGCTATCATTCCGCTGCTCTTCATAATCGACAAGTTCGTGATCGAACCGCCGCTCGGCCTCGGCGACTACACCAACATCGCCACCTGCAACGCGCACGGCGTCGTCTACGACATGGACGAGGCCGATCACGACCAGGCCGGGCTGAAATCCGTGTGGGCCCGCGCGGCGCCGCGCCGGCTCGCCATCTTCGTCCAGAACGCCACGGACGAGGCCACCTTGGCGCAGGCCGAGCGCTACGAATGCCGCGGCATCGACGGCGCGTTGTTCGGTGAGCTTCTCGACGAAATCGGCCCGCGCGTCACCGCGACGGACCTGGGCCGCCCGGCCCGGCGCTAGTTTTCCGAACGCTTGCGGAGCGGCCGATAGCGTCGGAGCCGCACTTCCGTGAAGCCCGACGGCGTGCGGTAGGTGACCTGGCGGCGGAAGCCCGGGTCGAACAGGCCGTGATCGGCGACCACCAGCAGATCCGGGTGCCAGTCGGTGACCATTTCCAGGGTCGCGTCCCACGGATCCTGCTTGGTCGCGATCAGGGTTTGGCTGTCGGGGAAGCCGGCGTCGGCGGCCATGCCCTGGAGTCGCGCCCGGGCCGGCGGGCGCAGGCTGGCGACGAGCGATTCGGAAACCAGGTTGAGCGCCAGGCCGCCACGCCGGGACACGTCCCAGCTGACCACGTTGCCGAGCGCGAGTTCGGCCTCGTAGCGACGCGCCAGCCGCGCACCCATCTCGACCGTCTCGCGCGGATGATGGTTGATGTCGACCAGGACCAGGATGCGCTTGGGGCCGCCCTTGCGTTTCGACTTCGCCTTCTCCGCCTCGTCCGGCACTTTGGCCTGCGCCGCCGGCAGGGCCTGGCCCGGTTGGGCGGCGCGGAGCGGCGGCATCGCCGGGTGCAGCGGTTCGGGCTCCGGCGCCGGGTTGGAGTCGTCGACCCGGCATTCCCAGAAGATGCGTTCGGTGCAGCGCGCGCAGATCGAACGATCGAGGCGTGCATAGATGGCGGCGAACGCGGCCGTCTTGGACTGGAACACGTTTTCCTCGCCGACCAGGTTGATTAGGCCGGTCTTGCGGAACTGTTCCTCGACGCTCTCCTTCATGTCGACCAGGTAGAGCGCGCCGCCTCCGGCACGCAGCACCCTGGCCTCGTTGGCGATGGCCTCGGCGCCGGTGATGTCGATGAAGTGGATGTTGGAGGCCAGCACCAGCATGTGGCGCTGATCGGGGAAACGGCTCTCGAGCCGGTGCAGATCCTCGATGACGCTGGCGACCGCGCCGAAATAGATCGCGCCCTCGATGCGCACGATCTTGAGCTGCGGGCATTCCGGCTGGTTCGGCGCGTCGGTGAAACGCCGACGGTTGTCGACGTTCTGCGGCGCCAGCACCGCGACGTTGGGGTGCGACGCGCGGTTCAGGTAGAACACCAGCGAAAGGATCACGCCGGCGAAGATGGCGAGTTCGAGGTCGAGGAACAGCACCGAGAAGAACGTTACCGCCAGCACCGCGGCTTCCGAGCGCGACGACTTGATGATCTGGCGGATGTGCTTGAGGTCGATCAGGTTCCAGGCGACCAGGAACAGGATGCCGGCCATACCCGCCTTCGGCAGATAGACCGCCAAGGGCGCCACCAGGATGACCACGCCGACCAGCATGATGCCGGCGGAAATGGCGGCGATCGGCGTCTTCGCGCCGGCGCCGAAGTTGAGGCCGGAGCGGTTGAACGACCCGGTCGCGACGTAACTCGAGAAGAAGCAGCCGACCAGGTTGGAAAGCCCCTGGCCGATGAACTCCTGGTTGCCGTCGACGTGCTGGCCGCTGCGGATGGCGAGCGCGCGGGAGATCGACATCGCCTCGGTCAGCGCGAAGATGGTGACGGCGACCGCCGTCGGCGCCAGGTCGCGGATCACGTCGGCGGAGAAATGCGGCGCCGAGAGCGGCGGCAGGGTCGACGGAATCGCGCTGATGGTCTCGACGCCGAGGCCGAGATACGAGTTGAAGAACGTCGCCAGCAGGCAGGTGCCGACCAGGGCGACGATCATGTTGGGTATGCGCGGGAAGAACTTTTTCGACAGGATGCCGAGTGCCAGGCCGGAGCCGCCGACGGCGACGGCGGCCGGCGAGAAATTCTCGATCTCGTACCAGATCGAGACCAGGGTGTCGTAGAAGTGGCGCCCGCGCGGCACGTCGACGCCGAGCAGGTGTTCGAGCTGGCTGACGGCGATCAGGATGGCGGCGCCGGCGGTGAAGCCGATGGCCACCGTATGCGAGATGTAGTTGACCAGGGCACCCATGCGCATCAGCCCCATGGTCAGTTCCAGGATGCCGACCATGAAGGTGAGCGTCAGCACCAGGCCGACGTATTCGGCCGTGCCCGGGGTCGCGAAGGCGCTGATCGAGGTGAAGATCAGGATCGAGGCCGCCGTCGTCGGCCCTGAAACCAGGTGCCAGGACGAGCCGAAGAACGCCGCGATGATCGCCGGCACCATGCCGGCATATAGGCCGTACTCGGGCGGCATGCCGGCCAGCGTGGCGAAGGCGACGCCCTGCGGCAGCACCACCAACGCACCCGTCAGGCCGGCGCCGAGGTCGGCGCCCAAGGTCCTGCGGTTGACCAGCGGCAGCCACTTGGTGAAGGCAAGAAACGGGTTGCGACGTTCCCGGGATTCCGGTTCCGCCTCATTGCCCGCAAAGACCCTCGGTGTGACCATGCCCTGCCCTAATCGTCGGAAAGGTTTTCACTGCGGCGCGGCGGGATCGCCTGCACCCGATCGAGACGATCTGAAAATGCGCCGAGTTGCCGCGCAAAAAACACGTCTATATCCCCAAAGTCAAACGTAAATTCGCGCCAAACCTGGGGTTTTTCGGGGTTCGGCGCGGGCATCACCGCTCACCCCCGCCACGCCTGCGCCCGGGGCGGTAGCGGCGCACGCCGGCCTCCGATACGCCGGACGGCGTCCGGTAGGTGACGCGGCGCTTCACACCCGGATCGAAGATGCCCTTGTCGGCGACCACGAGCAGGTCGGGATGCCAGTCGGTGACCATCTCCAGCGTCGCCTCCCAGGGGTCGCACCGCGTCGCGATCAGGGCCGCGGCGCCCTCGTAACCGGCGGCGCGTGCAAGTCCCCGGAGCCGCGCCCGGGCCGGGCGGCGCAGGCTCGAGACCAGCGATTCCGAAACCAGGTCGAGCACCAGGTCGCTGCCGTGCGACACGTCCCAGGCGACGATGCCGCCGACCGCCAGTTCGGCGCCCTGATCGGCCGCCAGCCTCGCCGCCATGGCGACCGTGTCGCTCGGGTGGTTGGCGAGGTCGACCAGCGCCAGGATGCGTTTCGGCCGCCGCGTGTGTTCGTCCTAAACGATGCCGCGCTGGCGCAATCCCTCGACGGTGGCGGCGTCGAAACCGAGGCCCACCAAAATTTCGTCCGTATGCTGGCCGGTGTCGGGCGTGGCGACGCCGGTGCGCGGCTCGAAGCGGCTTAAGTTGATGGCCTGGCCGAGCAGTTTCATGTCGCCGAGCTTGTGGTGGTGGACTGGGTGCGTCATGTCGACGTGCTCGACCTGCGGGTCGGCGAACATCTGGTCGATGGAATAGATCGGACCGCACGGCACGCCGGCCTTGTCCATGACCTCGATCCACTCGGCAGAGGTCTTCTGCACGGTGTACTTCTCGATCTCGGCGTTGACGGCGTTGCGGTTCTTGGAACGCTGGGCGCCGGTGGCGTAGTCCGGGTGGTCGTGCATGTCGGGCGCGTCGAGCACCTCGCAGAGCCGGTCCCACATGACGTCGCCGGCGGCGGCGATGTTCATGTGGCCGTCCTTGGTCTTGAACACGCCGGTCGGGATCGAGGTCGGATGGTTGTTGCCGGCCTGCGGCGCGACCTCGCCGGCGACCAGCCAGCGCGCCGCCTGGAAGTCGAGCATGGCGATCATCGCCTCCAGGAGCGAGGTATGCACCCACTGGCCCTCACCCGACTGTTCGCGCTCCAGCAGCGCGATCAGGATGGCGATGGTGGTGAAATTGCCGGCGGTCAGGTCGGCGACCGGAATGCCGACGCGCACCGGGCCCTGGCCGGGCAGGCCGGTGATCGACATCAGCCCGCCCATGCCTTGCGCGATCTGGTCGAAGCCGGGGCGCGTCGCGTAAGGGCCGGTCTGGCCGAAGCCGGAGATCGAGGCGAGCACGATGCGCGGATTGACCGCCTTCAGGCTTTCGTAGTCGACGCCGAGGCGCGCCTTCACGTCGGGGCGATAGTTCTCGACCACCACGTCGGCGCCGGCGACCATCTTCTTGAAGATCTCGAGGCCCTCGGCCTCCTTCAAGTTCAGCGTCAGCGAGCGCTTATTGCGGTGGATGTTCTGGTAGTCGGGGCCGCTCCTCGACCCGCCCATGCCCTTCGACTTGTCGACCGCCTCCGGCGCCTCGATCTTGATCACGTTGGCGCCCCAGTCGGCCAGATGGCGGACCGCCGTCGGACCCGAACGCACGCGCGTCAGGTCGAGAATGGTGAAGCGGCTCAACGGCCCCTTATACTCGGACATGGTGTTTCCTCTCCGGTGTTTGGCCGAAAACCGTACCATGGGGGTCGGAGGCGGGAAAGGCTGCGAAGCGGCCTGGATCAACGCGCCGCGACGGCGTGCACCAGGGCCGCGCCCAAGTCGTAGAAAGCGCCGCGCGCGGCGGCGAAACGCTCCGAATGCGCCGGCACCGGCATCAGTGGCAATCGGCCCGGGTCGCCACAGACGAGCGCCTCGGCGGCGAGCGTGCCGAATACCGTACCCGGTCCGATGCCGCGCCCGGAATAGCCGAAACAGGCATAGGCGCCAGGGCCGATCTCGAGCACCTTGGGCACGTGGTCGCCGGTCATGGCGATGCGCCCGGTCCAGGCGGCCTCGATCTCCAAGCCGGGACGTCCCGGAAACAGCCGCGCCAGCTTGCGCCGAGCCCAGGCGGCATGGACCGCCCCGCCCGGCCCGTCGAGGTCGCCGATGGCGCCGGCGGATCAGGCAAGGCCGCCGGGGAAAACCTGAGCCAGGACGATATTTCCAAGCTGTTCGACTGATCTCGACTTTCGCGCCCGGCGCTTCGCCGGGCGGCAAAAGAAAATCACCCGGCAGGAACCCCGCCGGGTGTAAGGAGAGATGTGTAAGTGGATGTTCAGCAGTATAGGGATCGCCCACGGTATTGGCAGTGACCGGTATCACAGAGACTCGCCTTTCGCGATTTTTCCAATTTTTTTGCGGTGTGACAGGCCGGCTCCCAGCAGCTAGATTTTCCCGGACTTTTTCCAGGATCGGGGAGACGTTCCAAGATGGCCAAAGGGGTTAAGACCGTCGACAACATGCGAAGCGGCGGCCAGTTGCTGGTCGATGCATTGGTTGCCAACGGCGTCGACATGGCATTCTGCGTGCCGGGCGAGAGCTATCTCACGGCCCTGGACGCGCTCCATGACGCCCCTTCCATCGACTTGCTCACCTGCCGCCAGGAAGGCGGCGCGGCGATGATGGCGGACGCCTACGGCAAGCTCACCGGGCGGCCGGGCGTCTGTTTCGTCACCCGCGGCCCTGGCGCCACGAACGCATCCAGCGGCATCCACATCGCATTCCAGGACTCGACCCCGATGATCCTGTTCGTCGGCCAGGTCGGACGCTCCATGCGCGACCGCGAGGCGTTTCAGGAGATCGACTACCGCCGCATGTTCGGCCAGATGGCGAAATGGATCGCCGAGATCGACCGCGCCGAGCGCGTGCCCGAATACGTCAGCCACGCCTTCCACGTCGCCATGAGCGGCCGACCCGGGCCGGTGGTGCTAGCGCTGCCGGAAGACATGCTCGACGAACGCGCGCCGGCCGTCTCGCTCCAGCCCGCGCACCGCATCCAGCCGGCCCCCGCGCCCGCCGCCATGGCGGAACTGCGCGAACGGCTCGGCCGCGCCGAGCGCCCGCTCGTCGTGCTCGGCGGCAACTTCTGGTCCGACCGGGGCATCGCCGACCTCAAGGCCTTCGCCGAGGCCAACCACATTCCGGTCGCCTGCGCGTTCCGCTACCAGCACCTGTTCGACAACGAGCACTCCAACTACGCCGGCGACGTCGGCATCGGCATCAACCCGAAGCTGGCGGCGCGGGTCAAGGGCGCCGACCTCCTGATCGCGCTCGGGCCGCGCCTCGGCGAAATGACCACCAGCGGCTACACGCTGCTCGACATCCCGATGCCGAAACCGGCGCTTGTTCACGTCCATCCGGGCGCAGAGGAACTTGGCAGCGTCTACCGCCCGGCCATGGCCATCAACGCCGGCATGGACGAATTCGCCGCGGCGCTGCGCGCGTTGGAGCCGGCGCACGGCCCGGGCTGGGCCGCCGACACCAAGCAGGCGCATGCCGACTATCTCGCCTGGAGCGAACCGACCGAGGTGCCCGGCCCGGTCAACGTCGGAAGCGTCATCCACAAGCTACGCGCCTTGCTGCCTGCCGACGCCATCGTCACCAACGGCGCCGGCAATTTCGCCGCCTTCCTGCACCGCTTCTTCCGCTACAAGGATTTCGGCACCCAGTTGGCGCCGACGTCGGGCTCCATGGGCTACGGCGTGCCGGCCGGCATCGCCGCCAAGCGCATGCGGCCCGACCGCGTCGTCGTCACCCTCGCCGGCGACGGCGACTTCATGATGACCGGCCAGGAACTGGCAACCGCCGCGCACCACGGCATCAATCCGATCATCATCATCGTCAACAACGGCATGTACGGCACCATCCGCATGCACCAGGAGAAGCACTTCCCCGGCCGCATCGTGGCAACGGAACTGACCAACCCGGATTTCCAGTTGCTCGCCCGCGCCTACGGCGCGCACGCCGAAAAGGTCGAAAGGACGGAGGATTTCGACGCCGCCTTCGACCGCGCGCGCGCCAGCGGCAAGCCCGCCGTGATCGAACTCCGGGTCGATCCGGAGGCGATCACACCCACTGCGACGCTTTCGGGGCTTCGCGAAGCGGCGTTGAAAGGTTAGCCGACGTTGACCTTGACGGCCTTGGTGTAGTCGGTGCCGGCCGTATCGGTCCAGGTCAGCACCAGCTCGCCCGATTTGTCGGCCTTCAGGTGGAACGACGTGAACGGGTTGGCCGAAACCGCCGGGTGCCAGTCGGCGACCAGCACTTCCTTGCCGTTGTAGACGCAGCGCAGCTTGTGGATGATGTCCTTCGGGATCTTCTTGCCGCTGTCCTTGTCGGTGCGCTGACCGCTTTCCATCGGATGCGTGACCAGCGTCTTGACCTCGAAGATTTCGCCCGGCTTCAGCTTGCTCGGGATGCGCACGCGCGGTTGGATGTCCTTCGCCATGTCTACCTCCCCTCAGCCGCCGCAACCGCCGAGCGTGACCTTGATCTCGCGCCCGGCCATGTAGACGGAACCGTCGCTCATCTCGGCGACGCAGACGATCTTCTGCGACTTTGCCAGCCGCAGCCGGAGCGAGAACTCGGCCTTGCCGTTGTGCGGACCGAAGTGATAGGTCGCCACGTCCGGCAGCGGGTTGCCGTCGGCGAAGACATGCACGCGCTTGACGTGGTCGGCGTCCGACATCGGGCTCTCGACCACCACCTTGAGCGGCACGACGCCGCCGTTCTCGGCGATCTCAGGCAGCGTGATCTCGATCCTGCCCTCCTTCGGCGCCTTGCCGCCGATGGCCTTGCCGATCACCGCCATGACATCGGCCGGCGTCGCCGCGGCGGGCAGCGGCAGCATGGTGAAGCCGAGCGCGCCGGCGCCGGCAATGGCGAGGAAATCGCGGCGCCGCAATGTCTTATCAGTCAATGTTCGTCTCCCAGCGTGCGGGTTCGATGGTCGGTTCGAAAGTCGTCCGGCCCGGAACGCTGCCGCTCCGGGCCGGCGAAATCCTCGGCCGAATGCGTCAAGGCTTGATGTAGGTATAGCCCTGCGCCTGCAGGTGCGCCAGTTCGGCGACGCCCGACGGCACGATGTCCTCCTGGAACACCTCGTAGAGGTTGTCCATGGAGATCTTGCGGCCCTTCAGCGTGTTGGCGCAGAC
>JAYNJY010000083.1:0-860 GCA_038110665.1 Rhodospirillaceae bacterium
CGCTGCAATCATTCGCGGACCGAACAATGAGATCACCGACATGGTTAGTGTGCTGAGAGCTTACCATGAAGGTCTGGAATCTCAGATCGAGATTGACTACGGGCCGTACAGAAAAGCAATGCTGGACGGAGTGAGAGGGCCGTCCGTCGAAACGTATTTCTTCAAAAGTGAGCTCTTACGCACACCTGTTCTGCAGTTGCGACAGGCGACGTGGCTCGCCTCAGTTCCAAAAAATTTCGGGTTAAGTGGTCATTTTGTTATTGCCTATCCAATTGTTGCAGATGGCTGGACGCACGACCATCGTGTTTGGCTTTCGAAGGCAACTGCGATCATGGCAATCATTTTCTTGGCAATAACATTCTCAGCGATTTTGGTGCGGTTCAAACGAGCACAGGTTATTTGATGTTGGCTTTGGTGGCGTTGCCTCCTCGTGCGCTCCAGATATATAGGTCAGTTCCCAGAATTTCCGGAAACCGATTAGAAAGCAGAAATTGCAACGTAGAGGTGCGGAAGACCGCCTTGGGTCAGGTGCGGACATCCTTCACCAATCTTAATTGCGTCCGCAGCGCCACCAATTGCGGACCCAAAGAGTGTTCCAGGCTTCCCTGTCCATTCAGTTAACTTCCCTGATAGCAGAAAAATTTTCCCTGTTCTTAGTATTAGGGAAATTCCACTGAACCCCGCGGCTATCAATACCATTTGGCCCTCAGCTCCACGGTTTTGTTGCCGAAACTCAGAAAATTCCCTGTATTTTCCCTGCCTAACAGGGAACTTTCCTCGGAGACTGGTTCGCTCCAGACTGCTTCCACCGCCAGCCAAGCTTTCGGCAACCGCCGGCTATTTGCTTTTCCAAATCGCGA
>JAYNJY010000083.1:870-7352 GCA_038110665.1 Rhodospirillaceae bacterium
GGGATACTCGCCGCCCATCACGTTTTTCGCCATCAGCGTGACATCGATGAGACCACCCTCGCTCGCGGCGCGAAGGGTGGTGAACAGGTTCCGGTTCCAGTCGTTTTCGGTGCAGAGCTTCGCCTGGTCGCGGGACGGCGGTCCCGTCGGTTCGGGCAAGACCGCGCTCCTGGAAAAACTGTGCAAGGCGATGCGCGACACCTACGATGTCGCCGCCATCACCAACGATATCTACACCCGCGAGGACGCCGAGTTCCTGACCCGCGCCGGCGCGCTGGCCGAGGAACGCATCATGGGGGTCGAAACCGGCGGCTGCCCGCACACGGCGATCCGCGAAGACGCATCGATGAACCTGGCTGCGGTGGCCGACATGACGGCGCGCTTCCCCAACCTCGACATCGTCTTCGTCGAATCCGGCGGTGACAACCTGTCGGCGACGTTCTCGCCCGAGCTCGCCGACATCACCATCTACGTCATCGACGTCTCCGCCGGCGACAAGATTCCGAGGAAGGGCGGGCCCGGCATCACCCGCTCGGACCTCTTGGTCATCAACAAGACCGACTTGGCGCCCATGGTCGGCGCCGATCTCGGCGTCATGGAGCGTGACGCCAAGAAGATGCGTGGCGAGCGGCCGTTCGTGTTCGCGCGGGTCAAGCACGGGGTCGGGCTCGTTGCGATCGTCGATTTCATCGTGGAAACGGGCGGGCTCCGGTCTTACGACGCGGCGTAAAAAGCCGCTTCGCGGCCATTTTCATTTACCCATGCTTTGGTAAAATCCCCCCAACAACCGTAATAACGGAGAGGATATCGGCATGGGCGACACCGACTTGAGGCCCTTGCAGCCACCGGAGGCCTACAATGCCGCGACCGATTTCGTCGACGGCAACGTCGCCGCCGGGCGCGCTGGCAAGGTTGCGTTCGTCGACCGCTCGGGCAAGCATACCTACGGCGATCTCGCCGCCAAGGTGAACCGCTTCGGCAACGCGTTGCTCGGGCTCGGTGTGCGCAACGAGGAGCGTGTGGCGTGCTGCCTGATCGATACTGTCGATTTCCCGACCGCCTTCTTCGGCGGCATGAAGATCGGCGCCGTGCCGGTGATGATCAACACCCTGCTGACCGAAGCCAACTACCGCTTCATTCTGAGCGATTGCCGTGCGCGCGTGCTCGTCGTCAGCGCCGAACTGCTGGCGGTGTTCGAGCCAATTTTGGCCGAGTTGAAGTCTATCGAGCATGTCGTCGTTTCCGGCGACGCCGGCGAACACAAGTCGATGGCGGTCCTAATGGCTGCCGCTTCCGACGAGCTTGAGGCGGCCCCGACCGGCCCCGACGACATCGCCTTCTGGCTCTATTCGTCGGGCTCGACCGGTCAGCCCAAGGGCGTCAAGCACCTGCACGCGAGTCCCATGTATACGGCCAAGCTCTACGGCCAGCCGGTACTCGGCATCAAGGAGGACGACGTCGTGTTTTCGGCGGCGAAGCTGTTCTTCGCCTACGGCCTCGGCAACGGCATCTCTTTCCCGATGTCGGTCGGCGCCACCACGGTGTTGTTCGCCGGCCGGCCGACGCCGGATGCGATGATGGCGACACTGAAGGAGCACCAGCCGACGATCTTCTATGGCGTGCCCACGCTCTATGCGGCGATCCTTGCCAATCCCGAAAACAAGCGCGAGACGACCTCTGCGAAACTCCGCGTCGCGGCCTCGGCCGGCGAGCCGCTGCCCGCCTACATCTGCGTGCGTTGGCAAAGCAGGTTCGGCTGCCCGGTGCAGGTCGGCGTCGGTACGACCGAGATGCTGCACATCTACGTTTCCAACCATGCCGACGATCTTTGCTACGGCACCTCGGGCAAGCCCGTGCCGGGCTACGCCATTCGCCTCGTCGACGAACACGGCAACGACATCCCGGACGGCGACATCGGCGAAATGCTGGTGCGCGGGCCGTCCATGGCGGAGGGGTACTGGAACCGCCGCGACAAGACGCTTTCGACCTTCGTCGGGCCTTGGATGTGGACCGGCGACAAGTACGTCAAGGTCGAAGGCGACTACTACCAATACGCCGGGCGCAGTGACGACATGTTCAAGTCCGGCGGTAACTGGGTTTCGCCGTTCGACGTCGAGTCGGCGCTGATCAGCCATCCGAGCGTGCTTGAGGCCGGCGTCATCCCGCATGCGGACGAGTCTGGCAACCTCAAGCCCAAGGCCTACGTCGTGCTGGCCGAGGGCGCTAAGGCGTCCGACAGGCTCGCCGATGAACTCAAGGGGCACGTCAAGAGCCGCATCGAGGCGTGGAAGTATCCGCGCTGGATCGAGTTCACCGACAGCCTGCCCAAGACCGCCACCGGCAAGATCCAGCGCTTCAAGCTGCGCGAACAGGACCAGGGGTGATCCGTCCATGAGCGCAACCGAGAAGTCTATCGACTTCCGCACCCGGCCGGCCGATTACCGCCATTGGAAGCTCAGCTTCGACGGGCCGGTGGCGCGCCTGGCCATGAGCGTCGATCCCAATGGCGGCCTCTTTCCGGGCTATGAGCTCAAGATGAATTCCTACGATCTCGGCGTCGATATCGAGCTCTACGACGCCGTGCAGCGGCTCCGCTTCGAGCATCCCGAGGTCAAGGTCGTGGTCATCGCCTCCGCCTTGGAGCGGATGTTCTGCGCCGGTGCCAACATCAAGATGCTGGGCGGCGCCAGCCACGTGCACAAGGTCAACTTCTGCAAGTTCACCAACGAGACCCGCAATTCGATCGAGGACGCCAGCGCCAATTCCGGCCAACGCTACATGGCGGCGGTCAACGGCACGGCGGCCGGCGGCGGCTACGAGTTGGCACTCGCCACCGACCACATCATGCTGATCGACGACGGTAGTGCGGCCGTGTCGCTGCCGGAAGTGCCGATGCTGGCAGTGCTGCCCGGCACCGGCGGGCTGACGCGGCTGGTCGACAAGCGCCGGGTGCGGCGCGACCTAGCAGATATCTTCTGCACCACGGAGGAGGGCATCCGCGGCGCCAAGGCGGTGCAATGGCGCCTCGTCGACGAGACCGTGCGCGGTTCCGAGTTCGAGGCGCGGGTCGCCGAGCGTGTCGCCGAACTGGCCGCCGATTCCGACCGGCCCGCCGATGCGGAGGGTATCGAGCTCGGCCAACTGGCGCGTGAAATCAACGAAGGCGGCATCCGTTACGCCACCCTGGTGGTCGCCTTCGACCGCCACCACGGCGTCGCCGAACTGACGCTGCTCGGCCCCGAAGCGCCGCCGCCGGCGGATGCCCCCGCGATGCGCGCGGCGGGTGACGGCTTCTGGCCGCTGGCGCTGGCGCGCGCGCTCGACGACGCGCTGTTGCACCTCCGTTTCAACGAACCGACGCTCGGCACCCTGGTGTTCCGAAGCCGGGGCGACGGAGCGGCGGTCATGGCCTACGACGCCTTCCTGCAGTCGGCCGCCGGCGACTGGCTCGGGCGCGAAGTGCTGCTCTACTGGAAGCGCACCCTCAAGCGCATCGACGTGACCTCGCGCACGCTGATCTGTGAGGTGCTGCCGGGAAGCTGTTTCCATGGCCTTCTCGCCGAGATCGTGTTCGCCACCGACCGCTGCTACATGCTCGACGGTGGCTTCGAGGGCGAAAACCGGCCGCCGGCCATGGTCGGCCTGTCGGCGCTCAACTTCGGTGCCATGCCGATGTCCAATGGCTTGAGCCGGTTGGCGACGCGGTTCCTGGGTGAGCCGGCGACGCTGGATGGCGCGCGGTCGCTGGTCGGCATGGAACTCGATGCGGCATCGGCGCTCGACGCCGGCCTCGTAACAATGGCGCTGGACGACATCGACTGGGAAGACGAAATCCGCATGTTGATTGAGGAGCGCGCGAGCTATTCACCGGACAGCCTCGTCGGCATGGAGGCGAACCTCCGCTTCGCCGGCCCGGAGACCATGGAAACCAAGATCTTCGGGCGCCTGACCGCCTGGCAGAACTGGATATTCCAGCGGCCCAATGCGGTCGGCGCGGATGGCGCGTTGAAGCTTTACGGCACGGGACGCCGGCCGAACTACGACAAGGAAAGGGTATGAACATGGACATCGAAGGCGCGATCGCCAATCAATCCATGGTCGAAGTCAATTACGACGACCGCATTCCCAACAACGTCGATCTCTCCTCCGACCGCACGCTGCTGCGCGCGCTCGAGCGATGGCAGCCCAAGTTCATCGACTGGTGGAAGGACATGGGGCCGGACGGCTTCCAGGAGGCCGACGTCTACCTGCGCACGGCGGTCGGCGTCGACAAGGGCGGCTGGGCCGTGTTCGACTACGTCAAGATGCCGGAATACCGCTGGGGCATCCTGCTGGCGCCGCAGGAGGAAGGCCGCACCATTCCGTTCGGCAAGCACAAGGGCGAGCCGGCTTGGCAGGAAGTGCCCGGCGAATACCGTGCATTGCTGCGCCGCCTGATCGTCGTCCAGGGCGACACCGAGCCTGCTTCGGTCGAACAGCAGCGCTATCTCGGCAAAACCTGCCCGTCCAACTACGATCTTCGCAACCTGTTCCAGGTCAACGTCGAGGAGGGGCGCCATCTCTGGGCCATGGTGCATCTACTGCAGAAGTACTTCGGCCGCGACGGCCGCGAGGAGGCGGAGGCGTTGTTGCAGCGCCGTTCCGGCGATGCCGACAAGCCGCGGCTTCTGGGCGCCTTCAACGAAGAGACGCCGGATTGGCTGTCTTTCTTCATGTTCACCTTCTTCACCGACCGTGACGGCAAGATGCAGTTGGAGAGCCTTGCGCAGTCGGGATTCGACCCGTTGGCGCGTGCGACGCGCTTCATGCTGACGGAGGAGGCCTTCCACATGTTCGTCGGCGAGAGCGGCGTCGGGCGCGCCATCCGCCGCACCTGCGAGGCGATGAACGAGGCCGGTATCAAGGACCCCTACGACGTGGCGGCTGTCCGCGCGCTCGGCGTGATCGACCTGCCGTTGATGCAGAAGAAGGCCAACTTCCATCTTTCGGTGACGCGTGACCTGTTCGGCTCGGAAATCTCGACCAACGCGGCGACCTATTTCAACGCCGGGCTCAAGGGGCGCTACAAGGAAACCCGCATCGACGACGACCATACCCTGGAGAACGACACCTATCCGGTGTTGCGCTACAAGGACGGCCGCTTCGAGAAGGAGGACGTGCCGGCCCTCAACGCCATCAACGCGCGCCTGTTGGACGACTACATGCGCGAATGCCAGGGCGGGCTCGACCGCTGGAACAAGATCATCGCCGACGCCGGCGTCGATTTTGAGATCAAGCCGCCGCACATGGCGTTCAGCCGCCGCGTCGGTGAATTCGCAGGCATGCACGTCACGACGTCGGGCAAGGTGCTGGACGAGGCCGCGTGGAACGCGCGCCACGACGAGTGGCTGCCGAACGCCGAAGACCTGAAGTACCTGAAGGGCCTGATGGTGGCGGAGGTACGGCCCGGGAGGTATGCCGGCTGGATCGCACCGCCTCGGATCGGCGTTGACAACAAGGAAGGCGACTTCGAGTACGTCCGCTTGCAGTAAGGCGCCTGCCGGCGGTCGCGGTTCAGGCCGCGGCCGGAATCGGCAGGTGGTCGGCCAAGGCCTCGATGAATTCCTCGATCGGGCGGTTCTTGACGATGAAACCGCTGGCGCCGGCATACAAGCACAGTCGGCGGGTGTGTTCATCGTTGTGCGTGGTCAGGAACACCACCTTGGCGGCCGGGTCGATGGCCTGAACGTCGTGCAAGACATCGAGGCCGGTGCCGACGGAAAGACGGAAGTCGGTCAGGATCAGTTCGGGGCGGAATGTCTTGAACAGCCTGACGGCCTCGCTGCGGCAACTGGCCTCGGCGACGACGTCGCAGCCGAGCGCGATCAGGGTCGGGCGAAACAATTCGCGCAACCAGGACTTCTCCTCGGCAAGCAATACCGTAACGGGTTCGCCGATCGCCAACCGCAATACCCCCTTAGGTGGCCCCAACATGAGCCTGTATACCCAATTCATGGTAAAAGCCGGTTACTCAAGTATTAACCGGCATGAATTCGCCGTTGCGACCGGCCGCACGTCATGTCCGCCGCGGGGTTGCTCCGAGATAGGTCGGCGGGCTTAGGGGGCAGGGCGTCGAGCGGCGAGTACCGCCATTGCGGCATCCGCCCGGAAAACGTCGACGATTCGCCCTGGTCAGCAGCCCGATAAGATTTTCTCATGCCGTCGAACGCCATGGTCCGGCCGCTCAACGGCAGGTGCACTGGCACCTTCGCTGCCTTCATGAACACCTCCGTACGGTTGCCGGCGATGACCTTGCCACCCTTGGTGCCGACCTCGTTGGCGTGCGATGCGATCATCGAAGCCGGCTTGACCACTTCGTTGACCACGTAGGCCGCTTCCTTCGGCCCGGTGGTGAACAGATCGCCGATGTTCATGACCACCAATTTCGCCTTAAACTGGACGCCGACGACGATCTTTTGCTCGGCGGTGACGCCGGTGTCGCC
>JAYNJY010000083.1:7362-11451 GCA_038110665.1 Rhodospirillaceae bacterium
GTCGCCCGAAAGGTAGACGACGAGACCATTCGAGAACGTCAGCACGTATCCCGTCGGCGGTCCGGCGTAGGCGGTCAAACCGGCCGCATCAAGGCTCTTGCCGAGCTCGCCGCCAACGATGGCGCCGCTGATGCCGTTCGAGTGCGCAGCCGGCACGGTGGTAAGGGTGACTCCGCCGACCTTGCGCGACGCACCGAAGCGCACCAGCACCGACGTCCTCGGATCGCCGCCAAGTGCCTTCAGCTTGGATGCGAAGAACCGAGGCATTTCGCTGCCGGTGATGATCTTGGCTTTCTTGGCCGCCGCGATCTCGGCTGTGTTGGTGTTGGGGATCGGCTTGATCGATACGTCCGGCTTCTCGCAACTGCCGGCATCCGGTTTCGGAATCCGGGTGTCGCCGGCGTGTTCGCCGTGCATGTGGCTGACCAGCAGCACGTCGATCTTGCCGAGGCGCGGGTTGGTGTCGCCGGCGACCGTGCAGCCGGCATCGTAGAGGACGCGGGTGCCGTCCGGGTCCTCGAAGATCAAGGCGCGGTCGAACCGGCAGAACTCGCCGGCATGGCTGCCGAGCGGCGTCACCTTGACCTCCGCAGTCTCGGCCGGCGAAGCGCCGATGGTCCCCGCCGGGACGACGGCGGCGATGAGACGATATCCTATTTTCATGGTTTGCTCCCTGTTCGGTGCCACGGTTCCGATCCGGTGATTTTGCTGATTTTCACGTTCATCGTCGCCAGGAATTCACGTTCGCAGGCTTACATCTGCGTGATGGCAACGGGACCGATTGACGAAATCCGCGCAAGTGGCATAATCCGCACATCGGGGACAGCGATCTCCCCGTTAGGCGTCATGCCCAAGAATCGCGTTCCGCCTGTTTTTCGAAAGGGACGCAGCATGACTCCGACTATTCTCCCACCCGACCGCCCCGTATCCGTCGACCAATTCTGGCGCCTTGTCGGCACGCCCGATTGCCCGCTCGCCATCGATGCGCGTACGCCCGAGGACTTCGCCGCCGACCCGCGCCTGATCCCGGGTGCGGTGTATCGGCCGGGCCTTGACGCGCGCGCATGGGCGTCAGAATTCGCCGGCCGCCAGGTCGTCGTCGACTGCCAGCGCGGCCTCAAGATCAGCCAGGGTGTGGCCGCTTACGCCCGCGCTGCCGGTGCCGGCACGCTCACCCTCGAAGGCGGCTTCGTCGCCTGGCGGGACGCTGGTCTGCCGTTGGTTTCGGCCGATGCGGCGGGGCCGCGTGACGGCCAGGGCCGCAGCCATTGGGTGATCCGGGCCCGGCCCAAGGTCGACCGTATCGCCTGCCCGTGGCTGATCCGCCGTTTCGTCGACCGCGAAGCGGTCTTTTTGTTCGTCCAGGCTTCGGAGGTGATGGCGGTGGCCGATAAATTCGGTGCCACGCCGTTCGACGTCGACGGTGCGCACTGGAACCATCGCGGCGACAAGTGCACCTTCGATGCCATGGTCGAGGACTGGGGGTTGGCCGCCGACCCGGCCCTGGTGCGGCTCGCCCAAGTGGTGCGCGGCGCCGATACGGGGCGCCCAGACCTGACACCGGAGCCGGGTGGCCTGGTCGCAGTATCGCTCGGCCTCTCGTCCCTGATCGCCGACGATCTCAAGCAACTCGACCGGGCCATGGTGGTGTACGACGCGCTCTATTCCTGGGCGCGTGGCGCCGTCGCGACGGGGACCGTGCGTCACGGGGTGGCGGCATGAGCGGCGAGGCGCAGGGGCAACTGCCGACGGTCGGTGCCGACGGCAGGCCTTGGCCGACGTTGCGCGAGGCGTTGGTCGTCTGGGCGCGCGTCGCCTTGCTGAGTTTCGGCGGCCCGGCCGGTCAGATCGCGGTAATGCACCGCATCGTCGTCGTGGAGAAGAAGTGGCTCGGCGAGGAACGTTTCCTGCATGCGCTCAACTTCTGCATGCTGCTGCCCGGGCCGGAGGCGCAGCAGCTCACGGTCTACATCGGTTGGCTCATGCATCGCTGGCTCGGCGGATTGATCGCCGGCATTCTGTTCGTGTTGCCGGGCGCCATCGCGGTGCTGATCCTGAGCTACATCTATGCGCTCTACGGCAAGGTTGATTTCGTTTCGGCCGCGTTCTTCGGGCTCAAGGCGGCGGTTCTCGCCATCGTCCTGCAGGCGGTGGTGCGTATCGGTTCGAAGGCGCTCCGCAATGCCGCGATGACTTCGTTGGCGGCGCTATCGTTCATCGCCATCTTCGCCTTTGCCGCACCCTTTCCGGCAATCATCCTCGCCGCCGGTGCGATCGGCTATTTCGCCGGGCGTGCAGGGCATCCTGCGTTCGTCGGCGGTGGCGGCCACGGATCGGCGGCTAAGGGCAAGATCGTCCAGGCTGGTGAGACCATCTTGGGCGAGGGCGTGCCGCATCACGCCCGGCCGGAGAACGCCCGCGTCGTCAACATTGCCGTGTTGCTATCGGTGTTGTGGCTGGCGCCGGTGATCGCCTTGCTCGCCCTGCTCGGGCCGGACAACGTCTTCGCCGATATCTCGCTGTTCTTCTCGAAGATGGCGGTGGTCACCTTCGGCGGTGCCTATGCGGTGCTCGCCTATGTTGCGCAGGCGGCGGTCGATACCTACGGCTGGCTCGCGCCCGGCGAGATGCTCGACGGTCTCGGCCTCGCCGAGACGACGCCGGGGCCGCTGATCATGGTGACCCAGTTCGTCGGCTTCATGGGCGCCTTCCGCGACCCGGGCACGTTGTCGCCGCTGGCGGCGGGAACGCTCGGCGCGGCGCTGACAACCTGGGTTACCTTCGCGCCCTGCTTCCTCTGGATCTTCCTGGGCGCGCCCTATGTCGAGCGGTTGCGCGGCTCGGAGGCGCTCTCGGCGGCACTCGGCGCGATCACCGCCGCGGTTGTCGGCGTCATTCTCAATCTGGCGGTCTGGTTCGCGCTGCACGTGGTGTTCGACAAGGTCGAGACGTTCGAGAAATTCGGGCTGCATTTGGCGGTGCCGGATCCGGCCTCGATCGATGTCTATGCCCTTGTCCTGGTGGCGGCGGCGATCTTCTCGCAGTTCCGGCTCAAGATCTCGATGATGTGGCTCTTGGCGGCGGCGGCGGCGATTGGCCTCGGGCTGCACTTCGCTGGTCTGTTCGGCGTCTAGGCCGACGCGAGGATCGCCTCGACTAGTTCCTGGACGCGGAGCGCGTCGCGGAAGGACGGCATGCCATGCGCCTCGCCGTCACAGAACCGGCGTGCATTTGCCAGCGTCGCCCGGTAGCCGGCCTCGCGGGTATCGGGGATATCGGTGAGGTGTTCGGTCCAGCTTGAGCCGTCGGAACTCTTGAGCCGGTTCCAGTCGTAGAGCCGGTAGGCGCGCTTCGTGCCCCAGACAGTGAACTCGACGCGGTCGGAGCCGCTGGAAGCGATGCCGCCGGTGCCGCCCTCGAAACTGACAGGAATGCCCGAGCAGTCCATCAGCGCCAGCGCCTGGGTCTCGGCTGAGATACCGTCGGCCGGGTAGCGGACGGCGGCGCGCTTGAGTTCGATCTCGCCGAACAGCCGACGCGTCAGGTAGGCATAATGCGAGAAGGTCTCGCGCACGAAGCCGCCCTCGGCGCGTTCCAAGAGCCAGCGTGCCGGCGCCTGCCAGTCGCGCGGCCAGCGGCAGAAGTGGAGATGGATATCGACCGCCTCGACCGTGCCGATGGAACCGTCAGCGAGCGCGGCGGCGATGGCGTCGGCGGCCGGGGCGGAGGCGAGGGTGAAGTTGACGATCGCCTTGGCACCCATTTCCTCTATCTCGGAAACCAGGCGCCGGCTTTTGGATACGTCGGTGCCGAGCGGCTTCTCGCAATAGATCGGCTTGCCGGCCGTGGCGGCGGCGAGGGCGTAGGCGCGGTGCAGATCAGGCGGCGTCGCGATGTAGACCAAGTCGACCTCGGCGCTGCGCACCATGGCCATGGCGTCCGTGGTGATGGCGAGGCCGGGAACCAGCTTGCGTGCCGCCTGGCAGGCTTCCGGCGACGGATCCCAGGCCAACACCGGATCGAAGGCGCCGGTCTTGGCCATGTTGGCCAGCATGCGCCGGCCCATGACGCCGAGCCCGACGATGGCGG
>JAYNJY010000084.1:0-11418 GCA_038110665.1 Rhodospirillaceae bacterium
AACGGTCTTTTGGTGTTTGCCATGGTCGGGCCTCGCGTTCGAAATCGGGACGCCACTCCCAAAGGAGGGTCCGGTTCCCATACCTAATGGGAGGCCGCGGGGGTGTCAATCTTCGCACGCGCGAAAGGGCGGCGCCTAGACAGTGGAATATTGTATACCAGAACCGATTGAATTTGCTGGCGAAGTTCGAACCATTTCGTTGCCGTGCCAACGCACAAAAATCGATCCGTACCGTACGCCGTGAGCGGGCTGTCGGATGAGCCGATCGGCGCGCCGATAACCTCATGGAAGCAAAGATTTTTTTGTGCGCTGTGGATAAAGCGTGGGGAAAACCTGTGTGCCGCGTGTGAGAATTGGACTCGCTTATGCACAAGAATCTGCGGTTACCCCCGCCTTTCCAAGTTGCCGGCGAAAAACCTTTGGCGCAAGCTTAAGCTGCATGCGAAGGCGCTCGTTCGGTGCCGAATGCGCGACGCGGCGGGGGGTGACTCCCAATGTGTCCGTCAGGAGGTGCCGGCGTGTGGAAGTGGCGGTTTCGGCCGTGGCGGAAACACGGGCGTTGCCTGCACGAAGCCGGTGGCGGATTTAGGTCCGCCATCGACGGACGCAGGTCAGCGGCGATGGCCTTCATCGTCATGCGGGTCCTGGGGACGAGGACCATGCCCGTCCGGGCTTCGTTCTCGTCATGCCCCGGAAAGTCGAGCGGCCAGCAACGGACGCACGACCGACTGAGCGGCCGGATCCGATGTTGGCGATGACCGGTCAAAGCCGGCGCTCGCACGCAAAAGGCGCCGGAAACGGCGCCTCGAGCGGACGGGTTCCACCCGTCGACACTGTTGAATGATCTCTGCCCAGGGTGCGTTCAACGAGTAGCGGGTGCAGTGCTGGAACGTCTTCGATTGCACGGAGCCTGGCCGGCTCCAAGGGGTGTCAGGGTGCGTTGTCTCGGCGGCGCTCTCGCAGGTTTCCCAGGGCCTGCGTCCCTGACGCCTCTTTCTTTATCAAAGCGGCGAATCCCCGACAACTATATTTTGCGAGAGCTTGGTGTTCTTGCGAATACATCAAGTATTTGAAGGATTCACCCGCCCTTATGTTTGAGTCTTTTCAGCGCGTTATGGCGCCACCTTGCCGGTGCCAGGCGGCGAGATTTTTTTTCGCCGACGGGGCCGATCGTGCCGCCCATTGCGGTCGGGCCGGGTCAAAAATGAAAATTGATTCGCGCCAATGACGCTGCTGTGATGCCTCAGGGACGCTTCGGCATCAACACGGTGTAATCGAAATCGAGCACCACGTTTGGTGGATAGGCGCCGTCGGCGCCCTTGTCGGGGAAGCCGTCGCAAGGTTGGTCCTTGCATGCCACGGTGCGCAGCCGGAGCGCGCCGATGCCGTCGTGGCCCGGCACCTTGAACCGTTCGACCACTTCCGACCAGGCGTAGATGGTGTCGCCGGCGAAGCTCGGGTTGGTGTGGCTGCCGCCGTTGATGGCGGCGATCTTGTAGGCGTTGGCGAGACCGTTAAAGCTGAGGCTGCGTGCCAGGCTGATGATGTGGCCGCCGTAGACGAGGCGCCGGCCGAAGCGTCCGGCGGCTTGTTCGAACTGGTTGAAGTGGATCTTGGCGGTATTCTGATAGAGGCGCGTCGCGATCATGTGGTCGGCTTCTTCGATGGTCATGCCGTCGACATGATCGATGCGCTCGCCCGGCGCATAGTCCTCCCAGAAGTTGCTACTGCCGGCGAGGTCGGCGCGATACCGGCGGATGTCGTGCAGAGCAGGAACGTTCAAATCTCCCGCCGCCACCGCGCCCGGCAGGTCGGGCAGTTCGGATGCCGGCGCCGGTGCCGCCGCGTCGCGCTTACGGACCATCACCCAGCGCACGTAATCGAGCACCGTCTCGCCGCGCTGGTTTTCGCCGGTCGAGCGCACGTAGACCACGCCGGTCTTGCCGTTGGAGTTTTCCTTGAGGCCGATCACGGTCGAGCGCGCCGTCAGCGTGTCACCCGGATAGACCGGCGCGCCGAAGACGCCGCCGGCGTAGCCCAGGTTGGCGACGGCGTTCAGGGAGATGTCCGGCACGGTCTTGCCGAAGACGACGTGGAAGACGAGCAGGTCGTCGAGTGGCGCGCCGGGGAGTCCGAGCGCCTGGGCGAAGGTCTCCGACGAGTTGAGCGCGAAGCGCATGCCGTAAAGGCCGGTGTAGAGCGCGACATCGCCTTCGGTGACGGTACGCGGCGTCGCATGCTGGATTTCCTGGCCGACGTGGAAGTCCTCGAAGAAGTTGCCGCTATTGGTCTTGCCCATCATGATCAGTTCCCCGCGCCTTGCATGGCGGCGATGGCTTCGGCCATGGCGACCAGTCGTTTCGCCGCCTCGACGTGCAGGTTCTCGACCAACTTGCCGTCGACCAGCACGACGCCCTTGCCCGCCTTTTCGGCTTCGGCGTGCGCCGCAATGATCCGCTTCGACCAGGCCACTTCCTCGGCGCTCGGCGAGAACACCTCGTTGGCGGCATCGATGGTCTTGGGATGGATCAGGGTCTTGCCGTCCATGCCGAGTTCCTTGCCTTGCTGGCAGGCGCGGCGGAAGCCGGCGTCGTCTTCGAGGTCCAGGTGGACGCCGTCGAGCACCGCGAGGCCGGCGGCGCGCGCCGCCAGGATGCAGAGTTCCAATGACGCCATGAACGGCATCCGGTCCGGCGTGTGATGCGCGCGCAGGTCCTTGGCCAGGTCCGAGGTGCCGAGCACGAAACCGGCGACGCGGGCATCCGCGAAGGCGATTTCTTCGGCGTGCAGGATACCGAGCGGCGTCTCCATCATGCACCAGATCGGCAGGTCCTTGCGCCCGCCGGCGGCATCGAGACAGGCGATGGCGTCGGTGACCATCTTCGCGCTCTCGACCTTCGGCAGCAGCGCGCCATCGCATTTTATGGCGGCGATCGCCTTGAGATCGTCGGCGCCCCACGGACCATCGAGGGCGTTGGTGCGGACCAAAATCTCGCGCAGGCCGTAGCCGCCCTGGTCGAGGGCGGCGGTGATCTGCTCGCGGGCCTTGGCCTTGGCGTCCGGCGCCACCGCGTCTTCGAGGTCGAGCACCAAACCGTCGGCGGCGAGCGAGCGGCCTTTTTCCATGGCGCGTTCGTTGGAGCCGGGCATGTAAAGGACGGAGCGGCGGGGGCGGGCGGTTGCGGGCATGGGGATCTCCGAAATCGTCAGACGCAAGGGACAGGCGGCAGGCACTATAATCGCTGGCTTCGGTGTGGCAAGCTCACCCCCATGACCGTGATTTCCGTCCAGTCCCATGTCGCGAGTGGCCACGTCGGCAACGCCGCCGCCGAATATCCGCTGCGCCGCCTGGGCTTCGACGTGGCTGCGGTGCATACCACGCTGCTGGCACATCATCCCGGGCACGGTGCCTTTCATGGTGCGATCGTCCAGCCGGAGACGGTGCGCGCGGTGCTCGATGGCCTTGCCCGGCATGGCGTGTTCGCGCGCTGCCATGCGTTGCTTTCAGGCTATCTCGGCTCGGCCGCGACCGGCCTCGCCGTCGCCGATGCCTGGGCCGCCATTCGCGGCGAAAGTCCGGTGGCGCTTTACTGCTGCCAGCCGGTCATCGGCGATGCCGCCGAGGGCGTCTATGTCGCGGCCGACCTGCCCGACCTGTTTCGCGATCGATTGGTGCCCGCTGCCGGCGCCGTCATCGCCAACGCCTTCGAGGCCGGCCTGCTCTCCGGCATCCCCGTCAACGACGCCGAAGGCGCCAAGCGCGCCGCCGCCGCGATCCGCGCCAGGGGGCCAGGCGTGGTCATCGTCACCTCGGTGCCGGTGCCGGCATCGGACGGGGAGCGGCTCGGCAACGTGCTCGGCGACGGGGACGGAACCTGGCTGATGGCCGTGCCGAAGCTCGAAATCGTGGCCAAGGGCACGGGCGATTTCCTGGGCGCACTCTGGCTCGGCCATTTTCTCGCCGATGGCGAACCGCTGGCGGCGTTGTCAAAAGCCTTGGCCGTGACGCAGGCCGCCATAGAACGGGCGTGTGACGCCGATGCGCGGGAGCTGCCTGTGGCCGAGGTCATGGACCGACCGGCACCGTCAACCTGGGGTTTTGCGCCGCAACGGTTGTAACCGAGCGCCGCTGCAAATTCCGATGTATCCGGCCATAGTTTCCAGCGGCGAATCGCGGCCACGGATAACGGTGGCGTGGCCTCGAAGCCCAACATACCACCCGGCCGCGAACGACTGGACAGGAACGAACGACGGAACTGTGCACTTGGGGCCGGACTGAAAACGGGCATGTCCAACGATTATCTGCGTGACGTCACCATCCTCATCGTCGATGACCAGGAATTCATCCTTAGCCTCGTGCGCGAGATGTTGCGCGTTCTCGGCGCTGAAACCATCCTGGAAGCGAAGGACGGCGGCGAGGCTTGGGAGGTCCTGCAGCGCAATCCCATCGATATGATGCTGGTCGACTGGTACATGAAGCCGATGGACGGCATCGCGCTGGTCAAGAAGATCCGCAACGACAAGCAGAGTCCCAACCCCTACCTGCCGATCATCATGATGTCGGGTTATTCCGAGCGGCTTCGCATCATCAAGGCGCGCGATCCCGGCATCAACGAATTCGTGGTCAAGCCGCTGTCGGCCAAAGCGTTGTTCGGCCGCATCGTCAACGTCATCGAGCATCCGCGCCAGTTCGTGCGAACCGACACCTTCTTCGGTCCGGATCGCCGGCGCAAGAACCAGTAGGTCGAGTACGACCGACGCGGCAAAGGCGGCAAAGACAAGAAGCCGGCGCAGTCCCCGCACAAGGAGATGTCGCAATCCGAGGTCGACGCCTTCCTCAACCCGGACAGCGTGCCGGCCGACTGAAACCCGTCTCCAGGCAAGACAAAAGGGCGGCCGGCGGGATGCCGGACCGCCCTTCGTAATTTCGGCCGCGTGGTTGCCGTTCAGGCCGCCTTGCGCAGGTACGAGCGGATCAGCTCTTCGGCGATCTGTACCGTGTTGAGCGCGGCACCCTTGCGCAGGTTGTCGGAAACCACCCACATGTTGAGGCCGTTCTCGATGGTCGGGTCCTTGCGCAGCCGGCTGATGAAGACGGCATCCTCGCCGGCGCATTCCTTGGGCGTGACATAACCCTGGTCGGCGCGCTCGTCGATCACCGTGATGCCGGGTGCGGCCCGCAGCGCGGCGAGCGCCTCGGCCTCGCTAATCGAATGCTCGAACTCGATGTTGACCGCTTCGGAGTGACCGACGAACACCGGCGCGCGTACGCAAGTCGCGGTCACGGCGATGTTCGGGTCGAGGATCTTCTGGGTCTCGACCGCCATCTTCCATTCTTCCTTGGTCGAACCGTCGTCCATGAAGACGTCGATGTGCGGGATCAGGTTGAAGGCAATCTGCTTGGTGAACTTCTCGCGGTGCTTGTCCGTCGGCTCGTTCATGTAGATGCCGCGGGTCTGGTTGAACAGCTCGTCCATGCCCAGCTTGCCCGCGCCGGAAACCGACTGGTAGGTCGAGACGACGACACGCTTGATCGTGGCCAGGTCATGCAGCGGCTTCAGCGCCACGACCATCTGGATGGTCGAGCAGTTCGGGTTGGCGATGATGCCGCGCTTGGTGTAGCCGGCAATGGCTTCCGGGTTGACTTCCGGCACGACCAGCGGGATTTCCGGGTCCATGCGGAAGTAGGACGTGTTGTCGACCACGACGGCACCGGCGGCGGCCGCCTTCGGCGCGAACTGGGCGCTCACCTTGGCGCCGGGCGACGACATGACGATGTTGGTGCCCCGGAAGTCGTACGTTTCCAGGTTCTGGATCTTGAGGATGGCGTCCTCGCCGTAGGACACTTCCTTTCCGACCGAACGCGCGGAAGCCAACGCCACCACCTGATCGGCGGGGAAATTGCGTTCCGCCATGATCGAAAGGATTTCGCGACCCACGTTGCCCGTGGCGCCGACAACCGCAACCTTGTAACCCATTTCTTCGTTCTCCTAAGTTGGCGCCCGCTTCCTGCCCCGGCGCCTTCGGCTATAAAGACGAACGGCCCGCTCAGGAAGCGGGCCGTTATCGTTGGAACAACGCAAAACCGCCCGCATCTAGTGCAGGGTTTTAGTCGCCTTGGTCTTGACGATCATGTCGGTCATGGCGTCGTTCCTTTGTTTAGACGCCGGCACCAATACGCCGGGCCGGAAAAAAATGCAAGTGGGTTTTGCGGCCCGGCTCAGGCGGCCAGCTTGTCGAGTTCCTCGCAGAGCGCGGCGCCCATGGCCGAGCACGAGACCAGTTGCTTTCCCGGTTGCATGATGTCGCCGGTGCGCAGCCCGCGGTCGAGCACCTTGCCGACCGCCTTCTCGATCAGGTCGGCGTTGTCGCCGTCGTCGAAGCTGTAGCGCAGCATCATGGCGAAGGACTGCAGCGTGGCCAGCGGGTTGGCCTTGTCCTGGCCGGCGATGTCCGGCGCCGAGCCGTGCACCGGCTCGTAAAGCGCCATGCGGCGGCCGCTCGAATCGGCGGCACCCAGGCTGGCCGACGGCAGCATGCCGAGCGAACCCGTGAGCATGGCGGCGCAGTCGGAGAGCACGTCGCCGAACAGGTTGTCGGTGACGATGACGTCGAACTGCTTGGGCTGGCGCACGAGCTGCATGGCGCAGTTGTCGGCGTACATGTGGTGCAGTTCGATATCCGGGAAGTCCTTGCCGACCTTGGTCGCGACACGGCGCCACAAGACGCCCGTCTCCATGACGTTTGCCTTCTCGACCGAATGCAGCTTCTTGCCGCGCTTGCCGGCAAGCTCGAAGCCGACGCGCAAGACGCGCTCGATCTCGGTCGAGGTGTAGCGCTGGGTGTCGAAAGCTTCGGCGGTGCCGTCGGCGTTCTCGGTGATGCCGCGCGGCTGGCCGAAATAGACGCCCGACGTCAGTTCGCGCAGGATCAGCATGTCGAGGCCGGAAACCAGCTCGGTCTTCAGGCTCGATGCGTCCGCCAGCGCGGGCAGCACGGTCGCCGGACGCAGGTTGGCGAACAGGTCCATTTCCTTGCGGAGCTTCAGCAGGCCGGCTTCGGGGCGGATGTCGCGCGCGACGTTATCCCACTTCGGGCCGCCGACCGCGCCCAGCAGCACGGCGTCGACGCCAAGCGCCTTCGCGAGCGTGGCGTCGGTCAGGGACGTGCCGCCGGCGTCGATGGCGGCGCCGCCGACGAGGTCTTCCTCGACGTCGAAGCAGACGTGGCGGCGCTTGTCCATCCAGTCGATGACGCGGCGGACCTGGCCCATGACCTCGGGGCCGATGCCGTCACCGGGCAGGAACAGAAGTTTCTTGTTGGCGGCCATGATCGATCCCCCCGGCCTGGAATGATGGAATTAGTCGGCGGCGTACAGCCAGGGCTGGTCGGCCTTGCGCTTCTCTTCGAAGCTCTCGATCTTCGGTTTGTTCTCCATCGTCAGGCCGATGTCGTCGAGGCCGTTGAGCAAGCAGTGCTTCTTGAAGGCGTCGATCTCGAACGCGACCTCGCCGCCGTCCGGTCCGGTGATCTTCTGATTCTCGAGATCGATCGTCAGCGTCGCGTTGGCGCCGCGCTCGGCGTCGTCCATGAGCTTGGCCAGATCTTCCTTCGACACCGTGATCGGCAGAATGCCGTTCTTGAAGCAGTTGTTGTAGAAGATGTCGGCGAACGAGGTCGAGATCACGCAGCGGATGCCGTAATCGAGGATCGCCCAGGGTGCGTGCTCGCGCGACGAACCGCAGCCGAAATTGTCGCCGGCGACGATGATCTTGGCGCCGCGATAGGCCGCCTGGTTGAGCACGAAATCCGGGTTCTCCGAGCCGTCCTCGTTGTAGCGCATCTCGGCGAACAGGTGCTTGCCGAGGCCTTCCCGCTTGATCGTCTTCAGGTACTGCTTGGGGATGACCATGTCGGTGTCGATGTTGATGCGCTTCATGGGCGCGGCGACACCGGTGAGTGTGGTGAATTTTTCCATGTCCGGGTCCTCCCTCAGAGATCGCGCACGTCGATCAGATGGCCGGTAATCGCGGCGGCGGCGGCCATGGCCGGGCTGACCAGGTGGGTGCGGCCGTTGAAGCCCTGGCGGCCCTTGAAGTTGCGGTTGGACGTGGACGCGCAGCGTTCGCCGGCGCCCAGCTTGTCCTCGTTCATGGCCAGGCACATGGAGCAGCCTGGTTCGCGCCACTCGAAGCCGGCTTCGAGGAAGACCTTGTCGAGACCTTCCTCTTCCGCCTGTTCCTTGACGAGGCCGGAGCCCGGCACGACCAGCGCCTGGACGCCTTCAGCGACCTTGCGGCCCTTGGCGATGGCGGCGGCGGCGCGCATGTCCTCGATGCGGCCGTTGGTGCAAGATCCGATGAACGCCTTGTCGATCTTGATCGAGGTCATCGGCTGGCCCGCGGTCAGGCCCATGTACTTGAGCGAGTCGGCGACGACCGAGCGCTTGTACTCGTCGGCGAAATCCTCCGGGCTCGGCACGGAGCCGTTAATCGGCGCCACGTCCTCGGGCGACGTGCCCCAGGTCACCTGCGGCACGATGTCGGTGACGTCGAGCACGACCTCGTTGTCGTAGGTCGCGCCCGCGTCCGACGGCAGCATCTTCCATTGCTGGATGGCATGCTCCCACTGGCCCGCCTTGGGCGCCATCGGGCGGCCCTTGACGTATTCGAAGGTGGTTTCGTCGGGCGCGATCAGGCCGGCGCGGGCGCCGCCCTCGATGGTCATGTTGCAGACCGTCATGCGGCCTTCCATGGAAAGATCGCGGATCGCCTGGCCGGCGTACTCGATGACGTAGCCGGTGCCGCCGGCGGTGCCGATCTTGCCGATCAACGCCAGCACCAGGTCTTTCGCGGTGCAGCCCGGCGGCAGCGCGCCGTCGACGGTGATGCGCATGTTCTTGAGCGGCGCCTGCAGCAGCGTCTGTGTCGCGAGCACGTGTTCGACCTCGGAGGTGCCGATGCCGAAGGCGAGCGCGCCGAAGGCGCCGTGCGTCGCGGTATGGCTGTCGCCGCAGACCAGCGTGATGCCGGGCAGGGTGAAGCCCTGCTCGGGACCTATGATGTGGACGATGCCCTGGCGGATGTCGGTGACGTCGAACAGCGGCACGCCGAAATCCTTGCAGTTCTGGCGCAGCGTCTCGACCTGGATGCGGCTCTCGTCGTTGGTGATGTAGCCGCCGCGTTCGGTCGTCGACACGTTATGGTCGGGCACGGCGAGCGTCGCCCCGGGGCGGCGCACCGTGCGCCCGGCCATACGCAGTCCCTCGAAGGCCTGCGGGCTGGTCACCTCGTGCACCAGGTGGCGGTCGATATAGAGCAGGCAGGTGCCGTCTTCCTGGACGTTGACCAGGTGGCTCTGCCAGATTTTGTCGAACAAAGTACGCGGCTTGGACATGCCTTAAATTCTCCCGCGGCGCCGCGCGTCGGCCGGGCGGCCGGTCGCGGTGCCGGATGACATCAACCTTCGGCGGCTTCGGCGGCCTTTTTCTTCTTGGCGGCCGTCTTGCCTTCCCGCTTCTCCTCTTCGGCCAGGCGTCGTTCGTCGGCGGCGAGCTTGGCCTTGAAGCCGTCGGTCTGCTCGGCGATACGCGCCGCCTTGCCGGTACGGCCACGGAGGTAATAGAGCTTCGCCCGGCGCACGTCGCCGCGGCGCACGACCTCGATCGAGTCGATGGTCGGCGAGTAGAGCGGGAACACGCGCTCGACGCCCTCGCCGTAGCTCAGCTTGCGCACGGTGAACGCGGAGTTGATTCCGGCGTTCTTGCGCCCGATGCAAACCCCCTCGAAGGCCTGGATACGCTCGCGCGTGCCCTCGATGACCTTGACGTTGACCCGAAGCGTGTCGCCCGGCGCGAACGTGGGCACCTTGCCCTCCGCAGAGAGCTTCGCGATTTCCTGGCTTTCCAGTTCACTGATGACGTTCATGGCTCGTTTTCCTTACGTTTGCCGCGACCGGGCTGGTTGGGAGCGCCGCAAAATCCCAAAAAAAACCGGTTAATTCAACTGTTTTTACCGACATAGCGCGCCCAAAGGTCGGGCCGGCGCCGTTCGGTGACCGTTTCCGCCTGCTTGCGGCGCCATTTGCGGATGTTCTCGTGGTGGCCGGAAAGCAGCACTTCCGGCACCGCACGCTCCCGCCACACCTGCGGACGGGTGTAGTGGGGGTACTCCAACAAATGGTTCTCGAAGCTCTCCTCGGCAAGGCTTTCCGACTTGCCGATGGCGCCTGGCAGCAGCCTGACGCAGGCGTCGAGCATAGCCATGGCCGCCAACTCGCCGCCGGAGAGCACGAAATCGCCGATGCTCAGTTCCTCCGTCTCATAGGCTTCGATGATGCGCTGGTCGACGCCCTCGAACCGTCCGCACAGGATCGCCACGCCGGGGCCGGCGGAAAACTCGGCGACCCGCGCCTGGGTCATCGGCCGGCCGCGCGGCGACATCAACACCAGGGGAAGGCCCGGTTGCGCACCCCTGGCCGCTTCCAGGGCACCTTCGAGGGCGTCCGGGCGCATCACCATGCCGGGTCCGCCGCCGAACGGCTCGTCGTCGACGGTGCGGTGACGGTCGATGCCGTGATCGCGGATGTTGACCGTCTCCAGCGACCACAGGCCGTCCGCCAGCCCCTGGCCGACCAGGCTCGCCGAGAGCGGTCCCGGAAACATCTCCGGGAAAAGCGTGATGACCTGCGCGCGCCACATTGCCAGCTTGCCTTCATTCCTTGTCCTGGCCGGCGCCGCCTTCCGGCGGCTCCAGCAATCCGTCCGGCGGGTCGACCACGAGCCGTCCGCCGGTCAAGTCCACCTCGGGCACGCTGTCTCGGGTGAACGGTATCATCAGCCCCGCGTGGGGCCCGCCGGCAAGTTCGAGCACGTCGCCGGCTCCGAAGTCGTGCACCGCCCGCACCTCGCCCCAGGCCTCGCCGGCCTTGGTTTCGACCCTGAGCCCGATCAGGTCGACGAGGTAGTAACTGTCGTCGTCCGGGGCCGGTAGCGCCGAGCGCGGCACGTAGAGCCCGGTCCCCTTGAGCGCCTCGGCGGCGGTGCGGTCGCCGACGCCGTCGATACGGACCAGGATCTGGCCCTTCGCCTCGCCGATCACCCGGACCTTGAAGGACCGGGTCGCATCGGCGTTCCAGAGCGGGCCATAGGCGGCGATATCCTCAGGCGCTTCGGTGAAGCTCTTGATCCGGATATCGCCCTTGATCCCACGCGGCGCGCCCACGGTTCCCAGCAGCACGAGTTCGGCGGGGTCGGGGCGCGCGGTCATGGCCCTGGGCGGCGTCAGCCGTTCTCCTTCGGCGCTTCTTCAGCCGGCGCCTCTTCGGCCGGCGCGGCTTCGGCGGCGGGGGCTTCGGCCGGCGCTTCTTCGGCCGGCGCGGCTTCGGCGGCGGGGGCTTCGGCCGGCGCTTCTTCGGCCG
>JAYNJY010000085.1:0-11411 GCA_038110665.1 Rhodospirillaceae bacterium
GCGGTCCAGGCCAGGAAGGTCGAGACGTCCTTCGCCATCTGGGCGACGGAGGCCTTGGTGCCGTCCTGGTACTCGACGGCGTCCTCGGCCAGTGGCGGCGCCATGGCGATGACGTGGCCCGGGAAGTAGGCGTTGTAGTTGCCGCCCTCGGGCACGGCGAAGCCGGCCGGCGCCGCGGTGTAGCCTGTGAGCAGCCCATAGACGTAATCGGCGCCGCCCTTGCGCGCCTTCACCATCAGCGAAAGGTCCGGCGGCGCCTTGCCGTTGTTGGCGGCGGCGGCGGCTTTCTCGTTGGGGAAGGGCTTCGGCAGGCCGTCCGCCGGGGTGCCCGGACGGGTGAACATCTCGCCCGCGTCGTTGGGACCGTCGGGGACCTCGGCTTCGGCGGCGAAGGCCTTGATCTGGTCTTCCTTGTAGCCGAGGCCGGCCAGGTGGCGGAAGTCGATCTGCTTCATCGAATGGCAGCCCGCACAGACGTTGCGGTAGACCTGGAAGCCGCGCTGCGCGGCGGCGCGGTCGAAGGTGCCGAACATGCCGTCGAACGACCATTTCTGCGCGGGCGGATGCGGCGTGTCGCCGGAGGCCTGGGCCGCGCCGATGCCGATCATGCCGACCATTGCGGTGGCGACGAGGGAAGTCTTCAGATGCTTGATCATGACGTTTTCCATGATGCCCTCCTCAACCCTTGGCCTTGGCGGTAACCGCGGCGGAGATGCTTTCCGGCGGCGCCTTCGGGCGCTCCAGGCGGCTGACCAGCGGCACGATGATCAGAAGATGGGCGAAGTAGTAGGTGGTCGAGAACTGACCGATGTAGATCCACACGCCTTCCGCCGGCTTGCCGCCGACCACGCCCAGGAGGATGCAGTCGAGGAAGAACAGCCAGTAGAACATGGCGTAGATCGGCCGGAACTTTGAGCTCTTCACCTTGGAGCCGTCGAGCCACGGCATCAGCAGCAGGATCAGGATCGAGGCGAACATGGCGATGACGCCCGCCAGCTTGGCCGACATGATCCAGGTCAGCGGCGTGTAGGAATAGAGGAAGAAGTCGGCGGTGAAGGCGCGCAGGATCGCGTAGAACGGCAGGAAGTACCATTCCGGCACGATGTGCGGCGGCGTCACCAGCGGGTTCGCCTCGATGTAGTTGTCCGGCTCGCCGAAGAAGTTCGGCGCGTAGAACACGAAGAACATGAAGAAGATCATGAACACGCCGAGCCCGTAGAGGTCCTTCACCGTGTAGTAGGGATGAAACGGGATGGTGTCCTGCTCGGTCTTGGCGTCGATGCCGATCGGGTTGTTCGACTTGTGCACGTGCAACGCCCAGATGTGGATGACGACCAGGCCGACGATGACGAACGGCAGCAGGTAGTGCAGCGAGAAGAACCGGTTCAGCGTCGGGTTGTCGACCGAGAAGCCGCCCCACAGCCAGGTGACGATGGCGTTGCCGACCAGCGGGATAGCGGAGAACAGGTTGGTGATGACCGTGGCGCCCCAGAAGCTCATCTGGCCCCACGGCAGCACGTAGCCCATGAAGGCGGTCGCCATCATGGCGAGCAGGATGAACACGCCGATCATCCACAGCAGCTCGCGCGGCGCCTGGTAGGAGCCGTAGTAGAGGCCGCGGAACATGTGGATGTAGACCACGATGAAGAACATCGAGGCGCCGTTCATGTGGATGTAGCGGATCAGCCAGCCGTAGTTGACGTCGCGCATGATGCGCTCGACCGAGTCGAACGCGTGGTCGACGTGCGCGGTGTAGTGCATGGCGAGCACGATGCCGGTGACCAGCATGATGCCGAGCACGATGCCGGCGAGCGAACCGAAGTTCCACCAGTAGTTCAGGTTCTTCGGCGTCGGGTAGTTGGACCCGAGCGAGTCGTCGAGGAAGCTGAATACCGGCAGGCGGTACTCGATCCACTTGATCACCGGATTGGAAAATTGCCGAGACGAATGCGAGCTCATGTTTGCGGTCCCCCTCAGCCGATCTTCACGCGCGTGTCGGTGAGGAACGCGTAGTCCGGCACCGGCAGGTTACGAGGCGCGGGTCCCTTGCGGATGCGCCCGGAGGTGTCGTAGTGCGAGCCGTGGCAGGGGCAGAACCAGCCGCCGAAATCGCCCTTGGCCTCGCCCGACTTGTTGCCGAGCGGGATGCAGCCCAGGTGGGTGCAGACGCCGACCATGATCAGCCATGCCGCCTTCTTGACGCGCGTCGCGTCGGCTTGCGGGTCGGGCAGCTGCACCTTGTCGCCTTCCTGCGCCGCCTTGATCTCGTCGGCAGTGCGGTGGCGGATGAATACCGGCTTGCCGCGCCAGACCACGGTGATGCTCTGGCCGACGGCGATGGGTTCGAGGTCCACTTCCGTGGACGAGAGCGCCAGGGTGTCGGCGGCGGGGTTCATCTGGTCGATGAACGGCCACACGGCGATCGCCGTGCCGACGGCGCCGACCGCGCCGGTCGTCGCGAACAGGAAATCACGGCGCGTTTTTTCGTCGATCTCGGCCCCCTGGGCCGGATTGGCGGTGTCACTCATGATTAGAGGGTCCCTTTCCTTCGATCCCCATCCGGCCCTTGGACGCCCGTTTCGTGAAGGCTGGACCGCGGCTCAGGTATACCCGATCATGCCATTGTTTCAAGGGTTTTGACCCGTTTTGCAGGCGCAATCCGCCGGTTTTGGCCGGTTGCGGCGGCGACGGGCGGGAAGGATCGCGATGAAAAGCGCCGGCGGTGGTCTACGACTTGCGCTCTATGAGCCCGATATTCCGCAGAACGCGGCGGCCTTGCTCAGGACCTGCGCCTGTCTCGGCGTCGGCGCCGACATCATCGGCGCGCCCGGATTCGCCCTCGGCGGCAGCCACATGACGGCGAAGGCGCGGCGTGCCGGCATGGACTATCTCGAGCACGTCGAACTGGCCCGCCACGACGACTGGGCCGCGTTCGAGGCCGCCTACGCGGGTGCGCGTCGGGTGCTGCTCACCACCAAGGGGGAAACGCCTTATGCCGAATTCGCGTTCCAGGCCGGCGACGTCCTGGTCTGCGGGCGGGAATCGGCCGGCGTCCCGGATTTCGTCCATGCGGCGGCCGACGCGCGCCTCGTCGTGCCGATGCGCCCGGGTATGCGATCCTTGAATCTGGCGGCGGCGGCGTCCATGGTGCTGGGCGAGGCGCTGCGCCAGTTGAGCGCCTTCCAGAACATCCGGGAGACGACATGACCGAGGCCTACGGCGAGGAGCACAAGAAGACGGCATCGGCCTGGTTCGAGCGCCTCCGCGACGACCTCTGCGCCGCCCTCGAGACCATCGAGGACGACGTCACCGGCCCCAATCCGTCGAGCGAGGGCGCGCCCGGCCGGTTCGAACGCACCGCCTGGCAGCGTCCGGCCGCCGAAGGCGCCAATGTGCAGGGCGGCGGCGGCGTCATGTCGGTGTTGCGCGGGCGCGTGTTCGAGAAGGCCGGCGTCAACGTCTCCACCGTCTGGGGCGAGTTTTCCGAGGAATTCCGCGCCCGCATCCCGGGCGCCGCCGAGGACCCCAGGTTCTGGGCGTCGGGCATTTCGGTGGTCATCCATCCGCGCTCGCCCTTGCTGCCGGCGGCGCATATGAATACCCGCATGATCGTCACCACGCGCGGCTGGTTCGGCGGCGGCGGCGACCTGACGCCGGTGTTCCCCGACGACGAGGAGACGGCGCGCTTCCACCGGGCCTACAAGGAAGCCTGCGATGCCCACGACCCGGCCTACTATCCCAAGTTCAAGGCCTGGTGCGAAGAGTATTTCTTCCTGCCGCACCGGAACGAGCCCAGGGGCGTCGGTGGCATCTTCTACGACAATCTCGATACCGGCGACTGGGACGAGGACTTTGCCTTCACCCAGGATGTCGGCCGCGCCTTCCTCGGCGTCTACCCGCAGCTCGCGCGCGCCAAGATGGACCTGCCCTGGACGCCAGAGCAGCGCCAGGCGCAGCGCGTCAAGCGCGGCCGCTACGTCGAGTTCAACCTGCTCTACGACCGCGGTACGCTGTTCGGCCTGAAGACCGGCGGCAACACCGAGGCGATCCTGATGAGCCTACCACCCGACACCGCGTGGCCGTGATCAATGGCGGATGATGCCAGGCGCCAGGCCATCGAGCCGAAATCCGGTCGGTTCCGCATGGTCGCCATCGTCTTCGGCACCGGCCACGTCGCTATCGCTGAGATGGCGCGTGCCGGCTTCCACCTCAACTTGGTGTCGATCGCCCGCGTCAGCCTGCTGGCGAGCCTGTTGGCGCCGCTGGTGTTCGGCTAGGACGCCGCGTCGTTCAGCGGCAGGGCGGTGCGGTACTGGATGCGCCGGAGCGCGAACGACGACTTGATCGAGGCGACGCCGGCGACGCGGGTCAGCTTCTTCATCAGGAAATCCTGGTAGGCGTTGAGGTCGGCGGCGACGACGCGGAGCAGGTAGTCGGCGTCGCCGGTCATCAGGTAGCATTCCATGACCTCGGGCCAGGTCGCGATGCGCGCCTCGAACGACTCGAGCGAGGCTTCGATCTGCTTTTCCAGCGTCACCTGCACGAACACGCTGACCGGCAGCCCGATTGCCTGCGGGTCGACCAGTGTCGCGTAGCCGCGGATGACGCCGGTTTCCTCCATATGCTTGACCCTTCTCAGGCACGGCGAGGCTGACAATCCGACAGCCTCGGCCAACTCGACGTTGCGCAGCTTGGCGTTGCCCTGGAGCGCGGCGAGAATGCGGCGGTCTATCTCATCGAGGTTAAATTTTAGAGATTTCATCCAATTTTCCGGACTTAAATTACAATTAATTGCTAATAATGCCATCTCCGAGCATATCTTCGCAAGGAAATGCGGTGCCGAAACGGCTATGATGGTGGTCAGATTTGCAATCCCGGCGAATGAGGAAAAAGCCATGGCCCCACGCGACGACGTCCCCGCCACCATCGACACCGTGCCGCACGCGGCCGGCCAGCATGAACTGGGGCTGCTCGCCGACCTGGAACGCCAGGTGCGCTGGCTGTCGAGCTGGACCATCCACCACGCCAACCACGTCCGCGCCAAGACGGACGGCCTCAAGGTCGGCGGCCACCAGGCCTCCTGCGCGTCCGCCGTGACGTTGATGACGGCGCTCTATTTCCATGCGCTCCGGCGCCAGGATCGGGTCGCGGTCAAGCCACACGCGAGCCCGGTGTTTCATGCCATCCAGTACCTGCTCGGCAACCAGACGCGGGAGAAGCTGGAGGCGTTCCGCGCGCTCGGCGGTGCGCAGAGCTATCCTTCGCGCACCAAGGACGCCGACGACGTCGATTTTTCGACCGGCTCCGTCGGCCTCGGCCCGGCGATGACGCTGTTCTCGTCGATGGTCCAGGACTACGTGCGTCGCCACGCCGACGATCCCGAGCACCATCCCGCGGGCCGCATGATCGCGCTCGTCGGCGACGCCGAGATGGATGAAGGCAACATGTACGAGGCGCTGTGGGAGGGCTGGAAGCACGGTCTCAGGAACTGCTGGTGGATCATCGACTACAACCGCCAGAGCCTCGACGGCGTCGTCACCGATCACCTGTTCCGCCTGATCGACCGCATGTTCCGCACCACCGGCTGGCGCGTGCTGACGCTGAAGTACGGCAAGCGCATGATGGAGGCCTTCGCCTGGCCCGGCGGCAAGGCGCTCCGGAAGTGGATCAACGACTGCCCGAACGAACTCTACGCCGCGCTCACCTTCCAGGGCGGGGCAGCCTGGCGCGACCACCTGATGGCCGACATCGGCAAGGACCCGGAAGCCGCGCGCCTGATCGCCGGCTACACCGACCAGGCCCTGCACGAGCTGATGACCAACCTCGGCGGCCATTGTCTGGAGACCGTTCTAGACGCCTTCGCCACCGCCGCCCAGGACGACGTGCCGACCTGTTTCATCGCCTATACGGTCAAGGGCTGGGGCCTGCCGCTGCAGGGCCACAAGGACAACCATGCCGGCCTGATGACGCCCGACCAGATGGCCGGTTACCGCGAAAGCCTCGACATCGAGGCGGGCACCGAATGGAACCCCTTCGCCGGCATCGAGCATCGCGAGGCCGAACTGCGCACCTTCCTCGACCGGGTTCCGTTCAACCAGGGCGGCTTCCGGCGCAAGTCGGCCGCCGCCGTCGCGGTGCCGAAGCGCTTCAAGCTGTCCGACGCCGCCAAGCTGAGCACGCAGGAGGCGTTCGGCCGCATCCTCTACGACATCGCCGGCGAGGATACCGAACTGGCAAAGCGCATCGTCACCACGTCCCCGGACGTGACGCAGTCGACCAACCTGGGCGGCTGGGTCAACCGGCGCGGCATCTTCGCGCTCGCCGAGAAGGCCGATACCTTCCGCGCCCAGCAGGTGCCGTCGGCGCAGAAATGGGCGTTCACCGACGCCGGCCAGCACATGGAACTCGGTATCGCCGAGAACAACCTGTTCATCCTGCTCGCCGCCTTGGGCCTCGCGCACGAGACCTTCGGCCATCGCCTGCTGCCGATCGGCACGCTTTACGACCCGTTCATCGCGCGCGGCCTCGATGCGCTCAACTACGCCTGCTATCAGGACGCACGCTTCATGGTCGTCGCGACGCCGTCGGGCATCACGCTGGCGCCCGAAGGCGGCGCGCACCAGTCGGTCTCGACGCCGCTGATCGGCATCGGCCAGCCGGGCCTCGCCTATTTCGAGCCGGCTTTCGCTGACGAACTCGCCGCGATCATGCGCTGGGGCTTCGACTACATGCAGGCCCCCAGGGAATCCGGTGAAGGCGGCGCGGTTTACCTCAGGCTGTCGACCCGGCCGCTCGAACAGATCGACCGCGTCTTCGACGCTACCTTCGAGAAGGACGCGGTCGCCGGCGGCTACTGGCTGAAGCGCCCGAAGACGAAGAAGGCCGGCGCGATCGTCTACACCGGCGCCATCGCGCCCGAGGCGCTGGCCGCCGCCGACCGGCTCAAGGGTGCCGGCGTGCTCGCTGTCACCTCCGCCGACCGGCTTTACAAGGACTGGCGCGCCGACGGTGCGAAATCGCATCTCGCCGGCCTGCTCGGCGATATCGATCGCGAGGCGCCGCTGGTGACCGTTCTCGACGGCCATCCGGCGACGCTGTCGTGGATCGGATCGGCGACCGGTCAGCGAGTGCGCGCACTTGGCGTCGAGACCTTCGGCCAGTGCGGCGCGCTCGGCGATCTCTTCCGCGTCTACGGCATCGATGCCGACGCCATCGTCAAGGCGATGGCCGAGGCTGGCGCTTGACCAACAACCAGGCGATCGCGTAGGCGCCCGCCGTGCAGGCGATGCCGATGATCAGCAGTTCCAGGTTGGAGAAGCCGATCACCGGCGTGCCCGGCATGGCGCAGGCCATGGCGCCGATGATAAGCGAAAGCCGGATCGGCCATTGGATCAGCCCCATGGTCTTGAGATTGCCGATTCCGTATAGATAGCCCTGCAGGCCCGTCGCCAGGATGATGACCCCGAGCACCGCGTTGCCGGTGACCTTGAGGATGTGCAGCGGCGTGCCGTCCATGATCAGGCCCGGGTCGAGCACGAAGAAGAACGGCACGAAATAGATGATGGTGCCGAGCTTCATCGCCTCGACGCCGGTGCGCATAGGGTTGGCGCCGGCGAGCGAGGCGGCGGCGAAGGCGCCCAAGGCGACCGGCGGCGTGATGAACGACACCATGCCCCAGTAGAGCATGAACATATGCACGCCCATCGGGCTGAGGCCCGAGTCGGTCAGCGCCGGCGCCATGGTGATGGCGAGGATGATGTAGGCGACGGTGACGGTGACGCCGATGCCCATGATGAAGCTGGCGAGCGCGCCGAGCAGCAACAGCGCCAGCACCGAATTGCCGGCCAGTTGCAGCAGGTCGAAGGCGAGCGTGCCGACCTTGCTCTGGTAGGCGAGCGCGCCGACGATCAGCCCGATGCCGGCGAGGATCGACGCGAGTTCCGCGAACAGCCGGCCGATGCCCTCGACGAACCGCCGGAGGTCGGTCCAACCCCAGCGGTTGCTGGGGATGAACTGGTTGATCGCGATCAGCAGCGCCGTGGCATAGAACGGCGCCTGGGCCTCGCGGTTCAAGTACATCAGCCAGTAGATCAGGAGGCCGAACACCAGCAGGTAGTACCAGCCTTCCTTGAGCGTGGTCATGACGCTGGGCAGTTCCTCGCGCGGCATGCCGGTGAGCTGCTTGCGCGCGGCGTAGCAGTCGATCTGCATGAACAGCGCGAAGAAATAGAGCAGCGACGGAATGATCGCGGCGATCACCACGTCGCGGTAGGGCACCTCGAGGTTGATCGCCATGATGAAGGCGGTGGCGCCCATAACAGGCGGCATCAGCACGCCGCCGGTCGATGCGCAGGCCTCGACGCCGCCGGCCACGTGCGGCGCGAAGCCGATCCGCTTCATCGCCGGGATCGAGAGCGTGCCGGTGGTCAGCACGTTGGTGATGACGCTGCCGCTCATCGAGCCCATCAGGCCGGACGCGAAGATCGCCACCTTGGCCGGGCCGCCGCGCACATGGCCCAAGAGCGCGAAGGCGAGGTTGAGGAAAAAGCGCCCGCCGCCGGTGTACTGCAGCGCGACGCCGAAGATCAGGAAGCCGATCACCAGGTTGGTGAAGGCGCGGAACGGGATGCCGATCAGGCTTTCGGTCGACAGCGCATGGAAGGCGGCGGTGTCGCCGAGCGTCTCGGTGGTGCCTTCCAGGATGCCGGGCATGGAGCCGGCGAACAGCGGGTAGGCGCCGACCATACAGATGATGCCGGCGACGATGTTGCCGCCGGTGCGCCGGGCCGCTTCCATGACCAGCAGCCAGAGCGCCACGCTGACGATTTTCATGTCGTCGGGCGCGCTGAACTCCCAGCCGAGGTCGACGATGTTGCGGGCCTGGTAGACGAGCAGGCCGGAAATGGCGAAGGCCGCCACGAACAGCACCGCGTCGTACCACGGCACGCCGTCGACGCGCGCCTTGGGCGTCGCCGGGAACAGGATGAACGCGAGCGGCAACAGCACCGCCATGACCGCGTAGAAATAGCGGTTCTCGATGGCGACGAAGCCGATCGTGTGGCCCAGATTGAACATCTGGTAGAGCGCGAGCAGACACGACGCCAGCGTGCAGACGATCAGCACGGTACGCCATGCCGGATGGAGCCGGCGATACCTGTTCTCAGGTGTCGCCGGCTCGGTGACCGGGGATGTTTCGGTCATGGTCGGAACCCTGGGTTGCCTGGGTTCCTATTCGAAGATCGGGTCGAGCCCGGCGCCCTTGAGCGCGGCCGTGCGCGCCGCCGCCCAACCGGACTTGAAGGCTTCCTTGTCCTTGCCCTTGTTGGCGGCTTTGTAGGTCTTCCACGCGGCCATGATGATGCCCTGGCGCTTCAAGAGCGCGTCGTGGTTGGCCTGCGCTTCGGCCGTCCACAGGCCCTTTTCCTTCCAGTAGCGGATGGCGCCGTCATGGAAGGGCATGGCCCAGACCATCTTCTGCTTCGCGAGCGCCCAGCCGGTGGCGCCGGTGGCGCCGTCCTTGTAGTCGTTGAAGTGCTCGACCATTGCCTTAGTCAGCGCATAGACCTCGTCAACGCTCTTGGTCGCGTTGGCGACCAGCAACGGGTAGGGGTAGGTCGCGCCGATATGCGGGTTGTCCTTCGACATGTTGGTGCCCGACGTGCCCTTGTTCTGGATGTAGAAGGGCGCCAGCGCCATGGTGCGTTTCCAGCCAGCGGCGTCGTCGTGCGGCAGCGGCGGCCAGAAGAGGCCGCGCGGTGAGGCGGCGACCTGCTTGGTCACCGGCGACACGGTCGAGGTAAAGGCGGCGTCGGCCTGGCCGTTGACGATCGCCTCGAACGACTGCTTGAAGCCCGACACCACGACCTTCTGGACGTCCTTCCAGGTGACGCCGGCGAAGGCCATGTGCGCGGTGACGTTCCAATTCAGCGCGTCGCCGCCCTGCACCCAGGCGACCCGCTTGCCCTTGATGTTGGCGAACGTCTTGATGTTGGCGTCGGCGGCCGTGGCGACGGCGAGGTTGTTGGCGCCGGAGGCGGACATCACCACGCGGATCGGCTGCGGGCCCCAGTCCTCGTCGCCGAACAGGAACACGGCTTCCTGGCCGAAGTAGGCGGCGATGCCGCAGGCGCAGTAGTCGGCCTTGTCGTCGCGCAACGGCGTCATGCGCGAAATGTCGTTCTTGCCGGGGATGATGCGGACGTTGGTGCCGTAATGCTTCTTCAGCATGTTGCCGATGGCGACCGACTGCGCGTAGCCGGACGACGTGGTGCCATAGGCGGTCCAGGTCGTTTTCTTGGGCACTTCGGCGTAGGCGGCCGTGGCGGTGAGCGCCAGCGCACCCAGCGCAACGCCGAACAATTTGGATTGATGGCGAATCATGTGTTCCTCCCGAGTGAAGCCTGTTGCCGGCGGGTCCCATTTTTTTTGAGGGTATGCCCCGGCGATTAGGACGGTAGCACGTTTGCGGCCGCGGGCAAGTGGGGAAAATGCCGCCTGGGAGGGTCCGGGCGTTCAGCCGTCGAGCGTGCCGAACAGGTCGTATTCGTTGGCGCCGGTGATGCGCACCGGCACGATGTCGCCGGGCCGGAGCGCCGCGCCGTCCTCGATGACCACGCAGCCGTCGATTTCTGGCGCGTCGGCCTTGGTGCGTCCGACGGCGCCGTCGGCGTCGATCTCATCGACGATGACGTCGAGCACGCGGCCGATCTTGGCCGCCGTCTTTTCGGCGCTGACGCGGCGCTGGGTCTCCATCAGGCGTTCGTAGCGCTCGTCCATTTCGTCGGCGTCGACGGGGTCGGGGAGGTCGTTGGCGGCGGCGCCGGCGACGTGCTCGTACTTGAAGCAGCCGACGCGCTCCAGCCGGGCTGCCTCGAGCCACTGCAGCAGCATCGAGAAATCGTCCTCGGTCTCGCCCGGAAAGCCGACGATGAAGGTCGAGCGGATGGCGATGTCAGGGCAGATCGCGCGCCAGGCCGCGATCCGCTCGAGTACGCGCTCATGGTCGGCCGGCCGGCGCATCGCCTTGAGCACGCCGGGGCTGGCATGCTGGAACGGAATGTCGAGGTAGGGCAGGATTTTGCCTTCCGCCATCAGCGGCACGACGTCGTCGACGTGCGGGTAGGGATAGACGTAGTGTAGCCGGATCCAGACGCCAAGCTCGCCGAGTGCGTTGGCAAGATCGGTCATGTGCGCCCGCACCTCCTGACCGCGCCAGGTTCCGGCGGCGTGCTTGAGGTCGACACCATAGGCGCTGGTGTCCTGCGAGATCACCATGATCTCCCTGACGCCCGCCTTGGCCAGCCGTTCGGCCTCGCCGAGCACGCGCTCGACCGGCCGCGACTGAAGCCGGCCGCGCAGCGACGGGATGATGCAGAAGCTGCAGTGGTGGTTGCAGCCCTCGGAAATCTTCA
>JAYNJY010000086.1:0-6867 GCA_038110665.1 Rhodospirillaceae bacterium
ATCCTGTCGGCATTGGCGGCGGCGAAAACGGAGAGGCGCGCCAATGCCTCGGCCAGTGCATCCAGGTCCGCCGCCGGCGCGCCGCGGACGCCGTCCAACATGGCGCGGCCCTTGATCTCGTCGATCATCCGCTTGGCCTCGTCGGTGCCGAAGGGTGCCAGGCGGAAGCTCACGTCCTTCAGCACCTCGACGAAGATGCCGCCGAGGCCGAACATCACCGCCGGACCGAACACCGGATCGTTGACAACGCCGAGTACGCATTCGACGCCCTTAGCCGCCATCTCAGCGACAATGACGCCATCGAGGCGCGCATCGGGCTGTGCCGTCTCGGCGCGCGCCATCAGCGTCCGGAAGCCGTCGGCAACGGCCGCGGCGCCGTCGACGTTCAAGAGCACGCCGCCGATCTCTGTCTTGTGGGCGATGTCGGGCGACGCGATCTTCATGGCGACGGGGCCCTCGATCTCCAACCATGCGGCGACGGCATCCTCGGCCGAGGTCGCGAGGCGTTCCTTACTCACCGGGATGCCGGCGGAAGCCAGGACGCGCTTGGCATCAAACTCGCCGACGGCAACCTCGGGCGCGGCCAGCATGCCTTTCGGCGCTTCGGGCGGTGCTTCGCCGGCGCCGCGGCGGAACACCTCGCCGAAATGCGCCAGTGCCGCGAGCGCGCGCACCGCCATGTCCGGGTCGGCGTAGCACGGTAGCCGCATGGCCTCGTATTCCGGCACGACTGCCTCGGCGCCGCAGATCGCCATCAGCATCAACTCGTCGGGGAACTTGCCCCTGATCTCGCCCAGGATGTCGAGGCAGACCTGACGGGTCAGCGGCGAGGCGGCGACGCCGGCGAGATAGACGATATGCCCGTCGTAGTCTGCCTCCGCGATGGTCAGACGCAGGTTCTCGGTCATCACGTCGGTCTGGTTCAAGGCCTGGGCCGAGAAGTCGACCGGGTTGCGCACGGTGGCGAACGGCATCAACTGTTTCAGCTTCTTCTGTAAGGCGTCCGGCATGGCCGGAACTTCCATGGCGTACTTCTCGGCCGCGTCGGCGAGCTGCACGCCGACGCCGCCGGAAATGGTCTGGAAGCTGACTTTGCGGCCGGCGGCGTAGCGCCCGAACTGGCAGGCGTAGGCGATGTCGACCATCTCCTCGGTGGTGTCGGTGCGGTAGACGCCGTAGCGGCGGAATAGCGCGTCGTAGATGGCATCCGACCCGGCCAGCGATGCCGTGTGCGACTTCGCGGCGACGGCGCCCAAGGCCGAGCGCCCGACCTTCTGGAAGATGACCGGCTTCCCCGCCTCGCGCGCCAGCGCCAACGCGTGGTGGATGCGATCGGCGCGCTTCATGCCCTCGGCATAGGCCATGATCACCTTCACGTCGGACGCGAGCGCGTAGTATTCGATCATCTCGGCGACGTCGATGTCGCATTCGTTGCCGGTGGTGACCCAGTAGTTGCAGCCCACCCCGCGTTCCTGGGCGGCGACGAAGACGTGGGTGCCGTAGGCGCCGCTCTGGGTAACGATGGCGACCTCGCCCGGCGGCACCTTCACCAGGTCGGGCGCGTTGGCGAAGGTGGCGTACCAGCCCTCGGTCACGGTGAAGGCGCCCAGGCAGTTGGGGCCGATGGCGCGCATGGTGCTGGCGCCGACGATGCGCTCGATCTCGCGCTGCGCCGCCTCGCCCTCCTCGCTCATCTCGGCGAAGCCCGCGGTGAAGATGACCGCGCTCTTGACCCCGGCCTGGATGCAGTCCCGGACCGCGTCGACGGCGATGGCGGCGGGCACGGCGACGATCGCGGCATCGACGGGCTCGGGCAGAGCTTTGATGGTCGGATAGGCCTTCAAGCCCTGCACGGTGTCGCGGTTCGGATTGACCGGATAGATGCGGCCCTTGTAGCCGTGCTTCAGCATGTGGCGGATCGGCCTGCCGCCGATGCGCGCGGGCGTGTCGGAAGCGCCGATGATCGCCACCGATTGCGGGTGCAGGAGCGCGTCGAGCGAATGTGCCATGGGCTGGGGCCGCCTGATTTCGCTTGTGGCTCAGGCCGGCGCCTGGACCGCCGCCGCGCGGCGGGCGATGCCCTGCATGAACCGGCGTTCGTGCATCAGGAAATCGAGCTGCGCGGTGTCGCCAGCACGCTTGGCCGCCTCCAAGGCATAGAGGTAGATCAGGTCGCGCTGCGCGTTGGATGCGCCGAATTCCCGGAGTTTCGGCTTGAGTTTTATCATCGCCGCCAGCGCGCCGGCGTCGTCGCCACGCTCGAAGTCGACGATCGCCTGGCAGAGCGGCACGCCGACCCGGCCGAGCACGCGCGCGGTGTGGGTATCGCCCTTGTCGGCGACGGCGCGCATGGAGGCGATATAGGCCTCGGCGTCGTCGAAGCGTTTGGTCCGGGCCAGCGCCATGACGAGATGGATGTCGGCGAATACCCGCGCATGGCCGTCCTTGTTAGCCTTCGCGCTGTCGGCGAGTTCGGCCCAACGCTTGCCGACGTCGACGCCCCTGAAGCCGAGCCGGGCCAGGAACGAGGCCGAGTTGTGCATGTCCATGTAGAACTCGGTGGTGGTGTCGTGGATCGAGCTGTCGTAGAGCGCCAGCGCCTCGTCATAGCGGCCGGCCTCGATCACATAGAGCCCGCCATGCCACCAGACGTGGCCGCGGAACGGATTGCGGTCGTCCCATTGGTCGAGCGGATAGTCGAGCCAGTCGAGCCCCTCCTCGAAGCGCTGCTGCATTTCCAGCACGTGGGCAACGGCGTGGATCGACCACATGTCGTCGGGGTTGCGCTCGACCGCTTCGCGGCCGTAGCGCTCTGCCGCCTCGTACTGGGCGTTCTCCTCGAGGCCGAAGGCGATCATGCCGAGCACGTTGCCGTAGTTGGGAAGGCTCTTGTCCCAGGCCGGCAGCACGGCGGCGGGCACGGCGTAGAGCTGCACCGCGTGGCCGAGCCAGAAACTGGTGAAGTGATGCAGCCTGAGCGCCAGGATGTCGAGCGGATGGTCGGCCAGGATCGCCTCCCAGCGCGCGCAGGCGCCGCGCGGATCGCCGGCCGCCCATTGCGCCAAGGCGTCGACATGGCGGCGTTCGCGTTCGTTCGCGCCGGCGCTGGCCGCCTGCGCCTTTTCGAGCGCGCCCTTGACGCCGCCCATGACCGCGACCGAGCTGAACAGCATCAGCATGTAGCCCCGGAAGCAGTGCGCCATGCAGAACCCGGGATCGAGTTCGAGGGCGCCCTTCAGCGTCGGCATCGCCGAGACGCGGTAGTCGAGCCATTCGGCGAGCGCCGAATTGAAGACCTTGACGGCGTCCTCGCTCGCCGCCGTCAGTGCCAGTCCGCGAAGGTCTTGCATGTTCTCCCCCCTTGTTCGGCTTCCCCCTATGCCGGCCTGGTCACACGGCAGAGATAGGTCTTCAGGTTCGAGTGATCCGAAAGCGGATCGCGCTGGTTTTCGTCGGTCAGGAAATTGACCGAGTTCCACGGGTGGAACGGCTGCGCCTGGTCCCAGCCGATCGGAATGAACACGGTATCGGCGCGGATACCGGCGTGCAGCCAGGCGCGCGCCGTGACGCGCCCGTGCGCGGTCTCGACGCTGACCTCCTCGCCGTCCTCGATGCCCATGGCGCCGGCCTTCTCGGGATGCATCTGCACATAGAGATCGGGCCACATCTCCTGCGCCTGCCAGGCGTAATGGGTCCAGGAATGGAAGTGCGGCGCCGGCGGCCGGCCGGTGATGAGCTGGGTGTCGAAGCCGCGTTCCTGCAACTGCCGCGACGGCGACGCCGCGTCGGGCGCGACGATGGCATAGGGTTTGACCAGCGTGCGGCCGTGCGCGTAGGGCCGTACCACTTCCGCCTTGCCTTCCTCCTGCCGGACCACGTACGGCAGGTCGATGAGCTGTTCGGCGTCGGCGTAGAACTCGGGCAACGACGACAGGCCGAGCGAGCGGAACTGCCCTTCCTGCTTCTCGGTCCAGAACTCGAGCTTGCCGGACGCCGTCGGGAAGCGGTGGCCGGCCGGCGCGCCGGGCGCCGTGGTGCCTTCGAGATAGAGCGTCTCGATCTCTTCGGCGTCCTCGCTCGCCAGCGGCACGCGGAGCCAGCGCTTGTCGGTCTCGTGCAGGCGCTTCTGGGTGCAGCCCCGCATGCTCGGATGCTTGATCAGCACCTCGTCCCAGAAAAGGGCGGGGTCCTTGTGCTTGTCCTGCAAGACGTCGTCGTAGCCGAAGCGCTTGCCGAGTTCGATCCAGATCCAGTCGTCCGGCTTGGCCACGCCCGGACCGTCGATGACCTTGTCGATCCAGACGATGCGGCGGTCCTCGGCGGCGCGGCTGATCTCGCCCTTCTCGATGCCGGTGGCGGCGGGCAGGATGTAGTCCGCGTAGACGCTGGTCTCGTTCTTGAAGAGATCGATGTGGACCAGGAGATCGAGCGCCTTGAAGGCCTCGCGCACACGCTCCTGATTGGGCCAGGCGGTCATCGGGTTGTTCGACGTGATGACGGCGCGCACCGGGTAGGGCTTGGCGTCGAGGATGGCGTTGAGCCAGGTCACCGAATTGGAGCCGACCATGGGCTTCGAGGGATAGACGCGGCGCTCTTCCGGCGCGTCGGCGACGACGGCGACGGGGGTGCCGAGATTGAAGAAGGCACCGCCCTTGCGCCCGAGGTTGCCGGTGATGGCCGCCAGAAACATCAGCGCGCGGTTGGTCTGGCCGCCGTTGGAATGCTGGTTGACGCCGCGCGACGAGAAGATGATGCAGCCGTTGGCCTCGGCGATCTCGCGCGCGAGCGCGCGGATGTCGTCGGCCGAGATGCCGGTGATCGGCGCCGCCCAGTCGGGCGAATAGCCCTTCTCGAACAATTTGTCGCGCCACTGTTCCCAGCCCTCGACCCAGCCGGCGCAGAACCGTTTGTCCTCGATGCCCTGTTCCAGGATGTGATGCGCCAGCGCATAGGCGAGCGCCAGGTCGGTGCCCGGGCGGATCGGATGCCAGAGATCGGCCTTCGACGCGGTGACGGTCAGGCGCGGATCGACCACGACCATGCGCGCGCCATTGTTGAGGCGCCAGTTGTTGACCATGCCGAAGTGCACCGGCCGGGTCTCGGCCTGGTTGTCGCCGATATAGACATAGAGCCCGGCCGAGCCGATGTCGTCGGGGGTGTAGCTGTTGCCGCTGCCGCCGGCGCCGAGCGTGGCGTCGAAGGAGACGCGCTTGGCTTCGGAGCAGAACGCCTCGGTGTCGCCGAAGTTGGGCGTGCCCCACATCTGGGTGAAGAGCCGGATGTAGCCGCGCCGCGTCAGCGTGCCGGTGCGGGTGCCGGCGAACACGGCCAACGCCTCCGGCCCGTGCGCGTCGCGCACGGCCGAGAGCTTGGCGGCGATCTCGTCCAAGGCTTGATCCCAGGAGATCGGCTGGAACTTGCCCTCGCCGCGCGCGCCGATGCGCTTCAAGGGCTGTTGCAGGCGCTCCTCGGTGTTGTGGAGCTGCAGCAGCAACTGCGACTTCGGGCAGATCTTGCCCTTCCACTGCGGGTCGTTCTCGTTGCCGGTGACGCGCACCAGCTTGCCGTCCTTGATGTGGTAGTTCACCGGGCAGCAGTTGAAGCAGATGTTGCAGCCGCCGGGAACGATCTGGTCGGGCTTGCGATCCTCGCGCGCAGAGCGGTAGGGGAACATGATGTCGCTCGGGTCGAACTCGCGCTTCTTCTCGGCGTCGTCGACCACGGCGGGGCGCTGGCGCCCGGCCATGGTGAAGGCGGGCTCGGCATTGACGCCTTGGGCACCCGGCATCTCGTGCGGACGCAGCTTGAGCTTTTCCAGGAAGATGTTCGAAGGCGCCAGCAGAAAGGCGTCGTGGTCGAGCGCGCGGCGGCCTTCGGCCGCCATGGCGGCCAGGTGGTCCTGGCGTTCGCCGAAGCGGATCGCCTCGCCCGGACAGACCGTGGCGCAGGCCGGACGCAGGCCGGCATCTCGGCGGTCCTGGCAGAGGTCGCACTTGACCGCGTGGTGGTCGATCGGGTCGTAGCCCATGGCGCCGTAGGGGCACGCGATGACGCATTCGCCGCAGCCGGTGCAGCGGCTTTCGTTGATGCGTACCACGCCGGTCTCGGGGTCCTTGAAGATCGCCTTCGGATTGACCGGGCAGGCGCGCAGGCAGGCGGGCCGCTCGCAGTGCTGACAGGAAAGAGTGAGGAAATCCAAGGCCGGCGTCTCGGTATTGCCGAGCCAGATCACCCGGTTGCGGTTCTCGGTCGGCCCGAGCGCGTGCTCGGCCTTGCACGCGGCCTCGCAGCTCTTGCAGCCGATGCAACGCTCAAGATCGATCATCAGGGCCAGTTGCGACACGCTACGCTTTCCTCACCAGGCCGCCAGATGCCACCAGTAGATTTCGCGGCCCTCGGCGACGTAACCGGCGAAGAAGGTGACGACGACGGCATGCGTCAGCAACCCGGCCAGGAAAACCCAAGCGAGCGCGATATGCAACGGCCGCCACCATGCCTGCAACCAGTGCACGCTCTTGCGCGCCCCCATCAATTCGGCCTCGCGCCGAGCGAGCCGTGCGTAGGCCGCCGATTGCAGCGGCGCGCGCAGCCAATGCGCCAGCGTCACCGAGAAGAACGCTTCCTTGGCCGCCGGATCGAGGTGGACCAGCAGTTCCGTCTTGGCGTCGATGATGCGCCGGAGTTCCGCCTTGATCTCCGGGTCCGGCGCCTGGAACGGCTTCGGCTTGGAGCCGAAGGTAGTGGCAATGCGGTGCACGAGTTCGACCCGGCCGAGCACGCCGGTGACGACCAGCAGCGCAAGGCAGGCGAGCATAACCAGCGGCGGGCCTTCGAGCCGGGCTATGGCATGCAGCGACACCAGGAAGA
>JAYNJY010000086.1:6877-11374 GCA_038110665.1 Rhodospirillaceae bacterium
CGGATGCTGGCGCCGACGTGCATGACGAAGAGCTGGTTGGGCACTTCACTGAGGCCACCGCGCTTGCCGAGCGAAAACGCGAAGGGTGCGAGCAGCAACAAGGCGCCCAAGGCGGCAAGCGGCTGCAACAGCGCCGTGCCCGGCCGTTGCCAGAGCGGCCCCAGCGTCGGCTTGGCCATCAGGTAGACAGCGAGCGCGAGCAAAAGTAAGACGACCAACAGCCGGATCGCGAAATTGGAGAGATCCGGCCGACTGGTCGACCTCGAAGCTTGGTTCGGCAAGGCCTCCTGCAACAAAACTCTCGTATCCGTCCCCGTGGCCACGCGACCCGTGACGCGGGCCGTTGCCACACTTTGGACCGCCCGCCACGGTGTTGCAAATCCTCTCTGCGCGCGGCCGGGCGCTTGCCTCAGCCGGCCCGGTCGTATGGGTTTTCGACCAGTCCGGCGACCTTGCCGCGGTGGTCGAACTCGATCTTGAGGGTCTCGTAGTAGTGTTCCTTGGTGTGGAACCCGTCGCCGATGCGATCCATGTGGGCGCGCATAGCGGCCTCCAGTTCGGCGCGGACGGCGGCGAACGCCGGGTCGTCGATACGGTTTTCCATTTGGTAGGGGTCCGAGACGTTGTCGTAGAGCAGCCACGGCCGGTCGATGGTGCGTACATAGGTGTAACGCGACGAGCGCACGCCCCGGTATTCCATGCGCATGCCACGGAAGGTCGGCACCTGGTCGTCGCCGCGCGGATCGCCGATGGAGAACGGGCACGGGTTCATCAAAAGCACGGTGTCGGGCGCGTCCGCGCGCTCCCCCCGGATGAAGGGCGCGAGATCGACGCCCTCGCAGGTCTCCGGCACCCGGGCGCCGGCGAGACCGAGCAGCGTCGGCATGACGTCGATGGCGCTGATCGGGAAATCGCGCTTGCCCGCCGCGATGCCCGGGCCCTGCAGCAGGAACGGTATCTTGATCGCCTCGTCCCACGGCCATTGCTTTTTGTACAAGCCGTGCGAGCCGTGCATGTCGCCGTGATCGGAGGAGAACGCGACGATGGTGTCGTCAGCCAGTCCCATCTCGCCGAGCGCCGTCATCAAACGCGCGAACTGATCGTCGAGGAACGTCGTCTGGGCGTAATAGCCCCAAAGATCGTTTCGCGGCACGTCCGGGCAGTTGGGACGGCCGGGAATCGCGTCTGGGTCGTACATGTCGAGATACTTCTGCGGCACCGTTCGGTAAGGATGGTGCGGCGGCCCCCAGGACAGGAACAGGCAGAACGGCTTGGTCCGGTCGCGGCCTTGTAGGCATTCGATGGCGTGCGTGGTCTGCGCCTCGGCGTCGTAGCCGTCCCAGACGCGGACATTGCCCTCGTTGTCGGTGAAGTGCGAGCGGTCGTAGTTGTGCTCGAAGTTGGCGCCCATCCAGTACTGGAAGCCCTGGCGCCTCGGCCCCGGCGGCACCGGCGCCGGCCGGTCGGCGCCGTCCAGGTGCCACTTGCCGATATAGGCGGTGGCGTAGCCGGCGTCGGCGAAGGCGTGCGCGACGCTGATCTCGGTGGTCTTCAACGGGATGTCGTTGATGACGAGGCCGAGCGTGAGCGGCGTGCGGCCGGTGACCAAGGCACCGCGGTAGGGCGTGCACACCGGCATCGGCGAGACGCCGACGGTGAAGTTGGCGCCGGCGGCGGCGAAGCGGTCGAAGGCCGGCGTGATCACCGGCTCCTCGCCGGCGTAACCGAGCGAACAGGCGCGCAACTGGTCGGCGAAGACGAAAAGTACGTTGGGTCGGGTCTTGGTGTTCATGTCGCGTTGCCGTCCTCGTCGGTGGGATCGCCGTAGTCCGAGAGAAACAGCCACGGGCTCATTTTTCAAACGGAAACCACCGGGCACCGGGAACTCGCGTTCCGGCGCCGCGGTTTAATCAAAGCTTCACTTTCGAGTGTCCGGCCGCGCATCGGCGGTGGCGGCCCGCCATTCCGCCGTCGCGGGCCACGCCGGCGCCGGATTATAGTTCGCCGATCGGGCGGGTTCGGGCGGCGGCATTTAACCAGTTCTTATGGATTATGGCCGATGCTCGTGACGCTCATTGCAGGAAGGGTGCTGTCATAGAAGTTGTGTTTCGACAGGTCGATGGCTTGCTTTGCACGGATGCCGCCGCCGCCGAGATCCTCGGCCGCGGCAATCCGTTCGAGTACCACGCGCAGTTCCACGCCATTTGCCGGAGCATCTACGCCCAGGTCACCGGCGGCGGGCCGAGCCCGACGCCGCTCGACGAACAGGGCTTCGGCATCATCAAGGGGTTCATGCCGGAAGCCGCCGCGTGGGCGCTTTCCGAAGAATTCACCTCGCTCATTCAGGACCGGGGCCAGGCGGCGAACGCCATCGTCGCCCCGCCGCAGGCCATGCGCCAGCGCATCAAGCAGCTGGTTTGCGACACCATGGCGCGTGGCATCGCCCAACTGATCGAGGGCCATCTCGGTTCGTTCTTCCGCATCGACCATATCAACTGCATGCGGACGCAATATTCGTAGCTGCAGGAGGTTTCGTTCCGTTGGCACCGTGACTTCCAGCCCATATCGCAGATCCACGTCATGATCTACCTGACGCCTTGCGGGCCGGCCTCGCCGGCGACGATCTTCATCAATCTGGAGGATACCCGGCGCATGGCGGCGAAGGGCTATGCCTTTCCGGTGTTCTCGGACCGGATCGAGGACATCAACAGCCTGCTCGGCGATGGCGAGGAACCAGCGCCGCTCAGCCGGCCCGAACTGGCCGCCGGCGACGCCACAATTTTCGACGCCGCCCGCATCCTGCACCGCGGCCACGTCCCGGAAGGCCCCTATCGCGACGTCGTGCTGTTGAACATCCTGCCGAGCCTGAACCCCTGGCAGGCGGAGTTCCAGGCGCTCGACGACGATGCAATGTTCACGCCTCGGGCCACGCTCTGGATCAATCCGTTCCTGCCGGGCATGCCGAGGGTCCCCATCCAGGCCGACCCGCCGGTTCCGGATTGGGCCGCCTACTCGCATTTTTCCGCGAACTGAACGGCGTCAGGCGCCGGCGGCGGTTGCCCGCGCTGCATCGCCGGTCACGAACATTTCCTCGAACAACTGCATGATCCTGGCCACCGCCCGCCGGTGCACGTGGCGCTGGTCGTCCTCCCACGGCCGCTCGATGCAGTGCGAGACCATTTCGTAACTGGGGAAATAGTGGACGCCTTCGTTGGCGCCGACGAATTCCTCGGCGGCGACGCGAAGCACGGCCTTGGAGTGCGCGTTGGCGACGACCACGTGCTTTTCCGCCCCCAGTCCGGTGGCCATAAACGGAACCGGCGACACGGTGACGATGAGCTTGATGTCCGGGTTGTTGGCGCGCAGCACGTCGAGGAAGCGTTGCAGGTGCTGGACGTTATCCTGGACGCTCAGGACGCGGTGGCGGAACAGCGCGAAGTGTAGCGACGTCTTCGGGTTGCGCGACGCCACGGTGCCGTCCGGTATGTACTCCCAGCATTCGTTGAGCCCCAGCGTGATGATGAATACCTTGCACTTGGTGAAGGCGTGCCGGCAGGCATCGACGTGGTTCTGGCGATCCGCCTCGAGCGCCTCGATCGACGGGTAGGCCACGTTCTCGCGAAACGGATCCTGCCAATATTGGCCGACGAAATGGTATTCGGCCAGGTTCGGCATGCTGCGAAGCCCGAACGCCTTTTCCGCCAGTTGCGTGAAGCTCGGGGTATTGAAGATGATGCCCCAACGCGCCGGCGATTCCGGCTTCGGCGCGTCGCGCTGGTCGAATTCCTCGACCACGTAGTTGTAGCCGTTGTCCTGGAGGTACCAGGCGATCTCGCTGGCGAAGCAGCTGCCCGCCGAACCGATCGGCGTCGACTTGTCAATCAGCGGCACCGCCTGGGTGTAGGGCAGCTCGTCGAACAGCGAGCTCGGATGCTTTTCGTGCTTCGGATTGGGCCAGTAGACGACGTTGGCGGTGCGCTTGTCGTCGGTATCGAAGCGGTGGGCGTCAACGTTGAAGCGGCGCTCGAAGTCGGCGAGGCGCTGCGCCTGGGCGATGAAATCGCCGTCGAGGCCGCCAAACCCGGCCTGCTTGAACATGCCCTGGGAGTTGTCGGCGAAGAACGCGCGGAGCCGGCCCATGAGCTCGTCGAAACTGGCGATGGCCAGGCCCTCGGCGGTCATGGCGCCGATCAGCAGGTCGCGGATGGTGCCCGGCGAGAACACCGCGCGCAGGATGGCGTCGACGCATTCGCCGCTGAGCGCGTCGCGTTCGCCGTCGCCGCTTACGCTCATATTGTGCCGGAAGACGATGGTGTTTCCCGCCGTACTCATGTCCGCCCCCTTGAGCTACCGAAAAGCCGGATACCTCGTTTTAAGTCAGAAGCGGTTGCGACGCAAAGCTCCGGTTGGTCATAGCCGGGCCGACGATTGCCCGCCTAGATAGTGACCTGAGCGACATTTTGTACCGGTTTGTGTCGTTTCGTTGCCATATTTGAT